>JBBDRA010000002.1:93745-189394 GCA_040905715.1 Candidatus Paceibacterota bacterium
CCCCCCCCCCCCCCCCCCCCCCCCCCCCCCCCCGGGGCGGTCTTTTTTCATTAATTTTGTTATGATTTGTTAGCAACCTCTCCAGGACACCAAGCCAGGAGAAGGTCATTATTTTTATAATTTGTTATTTTTATGGCAGTAATTAAGCATAAAGAGCAACGCGTTGGAATCTTTATCGATACACAAAATCTCTACCACAGCGCTAAACACCTTTATAAATCACGGGTCAACTTCGGTCAGATAGTTAAAGACGGTCTCGCCGGTCGGCACCTTGTCCGAGCCATGGCATATGTGGTCGCGACCGAGACAGGGGAGGAGCAAACCTTTTTTGATGCTCTTGAGAAACTTGGTATAGAGACAAAAACCAAAGACCTACAAGTATTCTCTGGCGGAGCCAAGAAAGGCGACTGGGATGTGGGTATCGCCCTCGATACAATCAGCATGGCCCCGAAACTCGACACAATTATTCTAGTTTCCGGAGACGGAGACTTTTCAGCTCTCCTCGAGTACCTTCGGGTCAAAGAAGGATGTCAAACTGAGGTTATCTCATTCGGACGCTCTTCCTCAAGCCGCTTGATCGAAGAAGCAGACGACTTCATTGACCTCGACGAGAACCCCAAGCGCTATCTAATGGGGAAAGGCTGGGTGAGATAACTCTTACTACATACATACCGATAAAATCGCTCCAAGGAGCGATTTTTGTTTGCAGGACAGACTGAGAACGAACCGTCGTCGTCACGCCTGCGTGATTACGTACTAACTCGCACACACCAAGCGACTACCCGGATATAATTCATATACACACATAAGAAATAGTTAGTCTCGTAAAAATACATGATACAATACAAACATTATCCGCATGTGTTGGTATTGATCCAACGCTAAAGCTCTTTCTATGGCTGACGAGCAAAGCACGCTTCAAAAAAACAAGGGGCAGAGAAAATCGGGAAACAGCGCAAAGCTTCAGCAGCTCCGAACGTTTTATAAAGACCTCGCAAAAGCGCGAGAGGGGACAAATGAAGAGCCTGCGCCAATGCAAGCTCGAGCGCAAAAAGAACTCTCCGGTAAAACTCCTGTCCCTAAAAGAGAAGACTCTACAAAAAAAGAGGCGAAAACCGCTCCTGCGGAGACGAATGAAAAACAAACAAAGGAGACCCCTGCAAAAGAGCCTCACTGGAAAGAAAATGGGGGGCACTATACAGCTGAAGAGCGCGGACAGACTCTTGCTGAGATAGAAAATGCCTACAATGATGGGCAGGAGGAGCAAGAAGACGAAAATGAACAGTCGTTCGCCTCCATTGAACAGAAAATAGAACACGAAAGAGCCCTTGGAGACAAGGAAGCGACTGAAGCCCAAGCGGAAGAGGAGATCGATCAACAGCAAGATCAAGAACCTGAGAAAGCAAGCGACACTCAAAAAGAAGAGAAGGAAGAAGAGGGTGAGGAGAAAGAAGAAGAAATAAAAAACAATGAAGAGGAGGGTCAGGAAGAGGTTGAGAATAAATTAGCACCAGAGGAGGGTGCCAAAAAAGAAACAAGGGGCGAGCTAGAACAGCCCCGGGTTACCCCGCAACCAATGCCGGAAGAAAACCCGATCGAAGCAGCTGATAGAAAGATCCGCCGTAAACAACAAGTGATTGAGGAGTTGGATGAAAAGATCGACCCACTTGCCGAGAAAGTGAACCACCTTCACCAAAAACTCCAGCAAGCCAACGAACAGGTGCGCCCGATCATCGAAAAACAGACATCGCTGGAAAAACAAATAAGTGCGATCGAACAGGAGGAAACAGGTGCGAGCGGCGAAAAGCGCCACACCCTTGAAAATCAACGCTGGGAGATCGAACAACACCTCCATGATCTAAAGCAACAGTACTGGGACGCCCTTGAGCAAAATGAGAGTATTGAGGAAGAAGTGAGCGAGACCAAACAAAAGATCGGTCAGATCGAGGAACAAAAACAAGAATTGGACCTGGAGATACAATTACTTGAAAAAGAAAAGCAAGGCCGACAACTCATGGCGGAACTAGAGGTTATAACAGCTAAAAAACACAAACTTGAAGATACCTGGATCGAGCTTAACCAAAAAGCTGACAAGGTACGCGGCAAACTTGCCCCGCTTCACCATAAAGAGCAGCAGCTTGAGGAAGACAAGAAACAAGCGCTCGTAGCCGAGCAGGAAGCAGACGATACTACTGCCCGCTCTGAGGCAGAGCGAAAACGTTGGAAGTTGGAAAGACAGCGTCATGAAACAGAACAGCAACGCTGGGAGCTTCAACAGCAACTTGAGAACATCGAGCTTAACACCGAGCGACTTAAACCGGAGTACCGACAACTGGAGAGTCGTGAAGAAGAGATCAATACTGAGTTAGACACCCTTCGGCCTGAAAACGATGAATCTTATGAATAATGATCTAAACGAGCAACAAAAATTAGCGCGGCAACGCGCACATGAAGCGTTAACCGGACACCGGTTGAAACAAGCCCAAAAAACAGACGACGGGGCGAAGAAGCCGGCGGATAAGAGGGTGGGGCACAGTAGTCTAACAAACCCGGATTCCGACGAGGCTCTCGCCCATCAAGGAGAAATGATGAAGAAAACAGAACCTGTTACACAATACTCAGAGCCAAGCTTAAGCGAGATAGAAAAAAGACACAATGAAGAGCAAAGAAAAGCAAAAGCCCCGCACGACTGGCAGTGGCCGACTGAGGAAATGAATAGAGGAAGAAAGGCGTCTCTACTACCAGGAAACCCGGAAAGGAATCCATCAAGAAACGCAGAAAATCAAGGACATCAAAAAAGAAATCAAATAGAGGCCCAAAAAGTAGAGACCGCGGGAAACAATCCTTCTACGACACCTATCGCAGAACCTAAAAATGTAGCTGCTTCCGATAAAGAAACGCCTGGAGCAAAACCTATCAAACCAACTCCTTCAGCAACGACACCTACACCACCAGAACAACCTCAGATCGAGGAGCAGCCAACGCAACAACCTCAGACTCAACCAAAAACTGAAGAAGTGCTACCCGAAACAAAGCCGGAAACGCCAAAAGAAGCGGTGCGGGAACCGGCTGCACTAAAAACACAGACTGAGGTTCGTCGAAAGATGCCGTCGATCCAAACCTACGGAAGTGATGCGAGAGAAGATATACAAAAAAGAGACCCGTCGCTTTCTGATATAAGAAACGCTGAGTTACAAAAGAAAAAGAAGGAAGTCCCTTCGCAAACCGAACACTCCTTCAGCCAGATGTTCATTCTCTACACCAGCCTTATCCTACTCACCGCAGGACTTGTTGCGCTTATAGTGGTCGGATACTTGGTTTTTCTAGCTCCAGAGGAAAAAGCTGAGATAACTACCTACCAGAACTTACTCGTGGCCCAAACCAGCGCACCGATCTATATAAACGAACGTGATCGAGAGGATGTTATCGCCGAGATTGCAAGCGAAATAGTATCAGCGTCAGAACAAACATCCGATGAGGTTGCTGTTTTCCCGGTCCTGCAAGAAACCGGAGATAGTGAGCAGGTCTCTGCAACACAACTAATGGAGATAGTAGGGGAAAATGCTCCGAATGCTCTTACCCGAAACCTTAACAACGAATTTGTACTTGGTGTATTGGGCGCTGAGAAAGTACCCTTTATTATTCTCACCACCTCCTCGTACGAGCAGACCTATCCGGCCATGCTTGAATGGGAAGCAAACATAGCTCATGATCTAGCCGGCATAATTACCCCCATTTCATTTACAGGATCAACCAACTCACAAGACCAGACCGTTGAAAACAGGGATGCGCGGGTGATCTACGACTCAGGAGAGAACCAGGTGTTAGTTTATATGTTCGTTGATACTGAAACGATCGTGATCGCCCCGAACACAGCCGCACTTCGCCAAGTTATCGGAGCGTATCGCAACGCACAACGTCTTTAAGTGTAATTTCTAGGCCTTCCCTTGTGTTATAATAAAAGTATGAGTACAGACGACACAATTGACCTCGGCTACTATAAAGGAAAACTTGAGGAGGAAATGGAGAACCTGATCGCCGAACTTCAAACCATCGGGCGAATAAATCCCGACACCCCGGGGGACTGGGAGGCTGTGGCAGCCAACCTCGATCAACCACATTCCGCGGATCTCAACGAGGAAGCCGACGATATAGAGGAATACGGGGAGCACGTCGCCATCCTTGAACAACTAGAGATACGATTTAATGAAGTTAAAGACGCTATTGAACGAATTGAGGAAGATGCGTACGGAATCTGTAGTGTGTGTGGAAAAAAAATTGAGGAAGATCGCTTAGAAGCAAATCCGGCCGCAAAAACGTGTAAATCCGACATAGAGGAAACTGTGTAACACCCTATTCTAAAAAAGAACAGGGTGTTGTTGTATTTTATTTATTATGAGTGTTTCTCTTGCCCACAGCGCCCAAGTCCATCTCCTTGAAGCAACAAGTGTTTTAGTTGAGGTTGATATTTCCGGCGGTCTATATGCCTTTTCGATCGTCGGCTTACCTGATAAGGCGGTTGAGGAAGCGAGGGATCGTGTATCCGCTGCTCTGAAAAACAGTGGCTACACCTCTCCTAAACAAGAAAACCATAAGGTCGTTGTCTCTCTTGCACCGGCCCACAGCAAAAAAGAAGGGTCGGTGTTTGATTGTGCTATCGCGATCGCTTACCTTACTGCGAATGAAGACATTAGCGCTCCGCTTGACAGCACCCTTATCGCCGGAGAACTCTCACTCGACGGCAGTACGCGTCAAATTACCGGAACACTTTCGCTTGCCAGGCACGCCAAGGACAAAGGCTTTAAACAGCTCTATGTACCCCGAGAAAACGCGGCTGAAGCCGCTTTGATCAGTGGTATTGACGTATATGGTGTGGGTAATCTTACAGAGCTGATCGGACTTCTTACCGGAGAAATTAAACGTGATCCTGAACCCTCACCTGAGCTGTCACGCCACAAACCCCCTCGACCGACAATTGATATGGCTGAGGTGCATGGGCAAGAGTCAGCGAAACGAGGGCTTGAGATCGCTGCAGCCGGAGGTCACAACGCTGCCATGAGTGGTCCGCCGGGTACCGGTAAAACCATGCTCGCTCAAGCCTTTCGATCACTTTTACCGCCACCTGACTTTAATGAATCCCTCGAGATCACTGCAATCCACTCAGTTGCCGGTGAGTTGACTGACGGACCACTTATACAGGAGCGGCCGTTCCGATCTCCTCACCACACTTCGTCATACACCGCGCTTATCGGTGGTGGAACGATACCAAAACCAGGCGAGATAACTCTGGCCCACAAAGGTGTTCTTTTTCTTGATGAATTCCCTGAATTTGACCGGCGGGTTATGGAATCTTTGCGACAACCTTTAGAAAACCGCTCTATTACAGTCGCCCGAACTTCCGGGCACGCTACCTTTCCCGCTAATTTCATACTGATCGCAGCAATGAATCCATGTCCATGTGGCAACTATGGAACAGAAGGGAAGGTTTGTCGGTGTAGCCCGTATCAACTAAGCCGCTACGAACAACGTCTTTCAGGTCCAATTGTTGACCGTATTGATGTATGGCTTACGGTTGCTGACGTAGACCACAGCAAACTCACTGATTACTCCGCACCATCGGAAAGCACCCTCTCTATACAAAAACGCATTAAAAAAGCACGGAGTATGGCCCGAAAACGCATTAATCAAAACAACAGCAATATACATACAAACGATGAACTCTCCTCAAAAGAGATCATCGAGACCGGCAACTTCTCATCTGAAGCTCACACCACTCTTACCAAAACCGCTGTATACCATAACCTCTCTGCTCGAAGTTTTTATAAAGTCGCCCGTGTCGCTCGTACCATTGCAGATCTAGAGGAAAGTAATGAAGTACAAGCGAAACATGTATTTGAAGCTGTCACATACAGACCACAGACGCAGTAATTGATATGTATTAGTGTATAAACAACCCTGCTTCAGGGCAAAATGGGGATAAATATGGGGAAAAGGTTGGTATAACATGTGTAGTATTGTGGGATTACTATAGGATTACAAGGGGAGTAGAAAGGGGGATATGGGGATAAGATGATATATAATGAAAAGTTATACCCACTACCCAACATCTACTCCTTTCTAATCCCCACCAACAACACCTTTATATCCCTTCTAATTAGCTTTATTACAGTAGTATCCACTTATCTACATATATAATAAAGAAGTTTTAATTTAATAGTATATACAGATAGAAGATGTGTAGAACTGTCAGATCGTGTGAACGAATTGTTCAAGGATGGTTGATTCAATTACAGAATAGTTTATTTAGAATAAATCAAGATCTCTAATGATTTGGTGGTATCAGGCAACAAAACAGTCCCAAAATAGTATTAGAATAATCCTAGAACTAGAATCAGTAGATATACAAAAAACCGCCTTTGGCGGTTTTTGTAAGCAGTAGTTGTTTAAGGTGTCTCAGTTGTTAGCGGCCATTTGTTAGCGACACTGTGTTCTTAGTCCGCAAGCCGCGAATGGGTTTTGGGCACCACGTACCTCAAAGTGAACGTGGTTACCGGTCGAACGACCGGTAGAGCCCATGTATCCAATAACTTGGCCACGCTGGACGCTCTGGCCGACCGAGACAGTGTTTTGTGAGTTGTGAGCGTAAAGTGTCTGGGTGCCGTTGTTGTGATCAATCACAATGTAATTACCATATCCACCATTCCAACCACTACGAGATATGATCACTGAGCCGGGTGCTGAAGCAACAATTGGTGTGCCGTAGGAAGCACCAAAGTCTATACCGTTATAGCCGTGGGTTCGCTGGGTTATGATCGCCCCAGGGGCAGGGTGGCTATAATAACCACTATGACTCGGGGCTGAGGAGGGAGTTTGTTTCGAAGGTGTAGTGTGAGTATTGCTAGATGATGTTTCAGTGCTTGCTTTAACTATCTCACCGTTCGGGATGATGATCTCATCACCAATTGATAGATCGCTGTCTTTAATATTGTTGTATTCCCGAATCTCATCAGCGTCTCCACCATATGTCTTCGCTATCCAGCTTATAGAGTCACCACTTTCCACAATATAGCGAATACCGGTGATTGGTAGGATGATCAGTTTTTGGCCGGGAATAATAGGTTCATTAGCACCAATGTCATTACTCCAACGCACTGTATTTACAGAAACATCGAACATTTCAGCGATATGGGAAAGAGAATCACCTTCGCGGACCACGTATTCACGGATCTGACCTTCATTATCGCTAAGATCGTCGCGATCTATACCATCAGAGCGGCTTCCCGGCAGAAGTGCTTCGTTGCCGATGATGAATATATCACCTCCTCCTTGAGCAACAGCACCCGGATTATTATTATGTGGAGCGCTTAAAAGAGCCATTGTTTGGCTGTTTGGTTGATCAGGGAGGCCGGTTGGAGGGGTGGAGGAGTTGCGCTGAGCCTGAGCGTTTTTAATAAATGAAAAGAATCCCGCTTCGGCTGTGTATGGGGTTACACCAATAGTAAAACTTCCAACGAGTGCCGCCGCCACGACGAGAATACTCATTGAACCAATCCCTCTGTGTGTCACCCGATCTGAACGTTTCGTATTCAGAGGATCAGGGTCCTGCTGGGTAGGTAAAATAGGCTTGATTTAGCAAACAATGATGCGTGCGCCTCAGAATAGCTGTGGTTCGGCCGTCGCATGCCATCTACTTCAGTACGCTGGCTATTCTAGCGTACTGACCTACTAAGTCAAGCTCCGGATGTGTATAAAAAATGTGGTAGGATAAGCCGACATGAATGATGCTCTCAGTCAAAATTCACCATCGGAAAACATGTCAATCAAACTCAACAAACAGCAACAGCAGGCGGTTGAGCATACTGACGGACCTCTTTTGATAATCGCCGGGGCCGGGGCCGGGAAAACAAAAACACTTGTTTCGCGCATCGCTCATATTATCGCGCAAGGGACAGCACCGGAGAATATTCTTGCTATTACCTTCACCAACAAAGCTGCTGCAGAGATGCGGGAGAGGGTTGGAGCGCAACTGGCTCAAGATAGGCAGTTAAACGAGCCCATCTCTCACGTTGGTACACCGTTTCTCTCTACATTTCATGCGCTAGGAGTTCATATTCTACGTGCCAACGCAGTGCGATTGAATATTCCTAAACATTTTTCTATTTACGATCGGTCTGATTCTAAGCGGGCGGTGCGCGATGCGCTTAAGGCAGCGGGATACGACCCAAAGCAGTTTGAGCCGGGAAAGGTGCTCGGTATTATTTCTCGAGCGAAAGGAGAAGCACAAGATATAGATGAGTTTCTGGCACAGCAGCAACAAGTGGTCTCGCCGATACGGCGAGTAGCCGGTGAGATATGGGGGAAATATGCTACGTTGCTTGCCGATGAAAAAGCACTGGATTTTGACGACCTGCTCTTAAAAACGCTCCAGCTTCTGGAGCGGGATACTGAAGTTCGAGAGTTTTATCAAGACCTTTGGCGGTATATTCATATTGATGAGTATCAAGATACGAACCATGTTCAGTATCGTATCGCGCAGATCCTCGCCAAGAAGCATCGTAATATTTGTGTTGTGGGAGATGTGGATCAGACGATCTACTCGTGGCGCGGGGCGCAGATCAAGAATATCCTGACGTTTGAGCAGGACTATCCGGAAGCCGAGACCGTGGTTCTGGAAGAAAACTACCGTTCAACTCAGATCATTCTCCAAGCTGCCAATAACGTGATAGAAAAGAATCAATTTCGACGGGAGAAGCGTCTTTTTACTCAAAATACCGGCGGGGAACTCATTACAATAAGTGGGTTTCGAAATGAGGGCGAGGAGGCCGCGTATATTGCCGGTGAAGCAAAAGACATGATCGCCAGCGGGGTGCCGGCCGAAGAGATTGCGGTTCTCTACCGGACCAATGTTCAGTCTCGGGCGATGGAAGAGGCTATGCTTAACCGGGACGTGCCGTATCAAGTGCTTGGAACACGGTTCTTTGAGCGAAAAGAGGTTAAAGATGTTATCGGTTATATAAAAACAGCGTTAAACCCGGCCTCGATCACTGATTTTAAGCGTGTGGTGAATACACCGGCGCGAGGGATCGGCAAGGCAACAATGATGAGGATGATCGAGTATAAAGATAGCGAACTTGGCCCGAAGCAGCTTGCGGCTGCCGAGCAATTTCGCGCTATTCTTGAGAATATTCGCAAAATGGCGCAGGAGGCAGTACCGTCTGAGTTGGTAAGCTATGTGATCCGTGAATCCGGCCTTGACCGGGCGCTTAAAGCAGAAGGAACTGAAGACGCAGAAGAGCGACGGGCAAACATGTATGAGCTCGCCAACCTTGCCCGTAAATACGATGAACTTGGACCTGACGAGGGAATCGAGATGCTTCTCTCTGACGCGGCGTTGGCATCTGACCAGGACGAGCTAAAGGAAAATAAGGCCGGAGTAAAGCTTATGACCGTTCACGCGGCGAAAGGCCTCGAATTTGATCGGGTATTTGTGGTCGGACTTGAGCAGGATCTTTTTCCACAGTCGCGTGAGGAAACAGAGGAGCAGGAGGAAGAGCGGCGTTTGTTCTATGTGGCTCTCACCAGAGCGCGCGCTAAACTGTATTTAACCTATGCCGGCATGCGCACCATTTTCGGGAAAACCAACTTTCAGATGCCGTCCGAGTTTCTCGAAGACATCGACGATACGTTGGCTCTCCGCGACGAGCCTGAAGAGGTTACTGGCGGAGGAAGTGTTGGTATGCTGGATGACGACCCGATCGTGCGGATCGAGTGGTAGGTATCCAGGTTATAGGTATTAGCTTACAGCTTATACAAAAAAAGAAGTCCACCTCTTTCTGGGTCGTGCGCCTCCTCGGCGCCGGTTTCACTGACGTTGTTATGGTACACTAATGCTACGTAATAGTTACGTAACTATTACGTAATGGTTACTTCAACAAGCGAGGATCGATCGTGAGCTCGCTCTCGTTTCACCCGAGCGTAGTTGAAGCAAGCTCTGCTTACGTAGCATGTAATAATCCTTTTACTCTATGGCTCAACAGAATATTCAATTTATACGTAAGGTAACTCGTGTTGGCGGCAGAAGCCTCTCTATAGTTATTCCGTCTGAGATCGTTAGCGCACTTGGTATTCGAGAGCGCCAAAAACTTACCCTTGAGCTTGACGGTGAGAGGATCATTGTCCGGGACTGGAAAGAATAAAACTATTGCGTTTTTGGGTCGAAGGTGGTTGAGTAGCCTTATGCATGAAACCGAATATGAAACCGCAATTATGAAACCAAAGAAATCACTCGGACAGCACTTCCTAACTTCAGAAGGTGCAGTGAAGCGCATTGTTGATGCAGCTGACATTACTGATGGGGAACAAGTGCTTGAGATCGGGCCGGGCCGAGGCGTGCTGACCAAAGCACTTCTGGATGCGGGTGCGCGCGTTGTCGCGGTGGAGAAAGATGAAGCACTTGCCACTGAACTTAGAGATCGTTTCGCTGACGCTGTGTCCGCAGGTACTCTCAGTGTGATCGCGGATGATATTCTGAATAGTGATCTCGTTGATACTGAATACGGAATACTGAATACAAAATATTCCCTTGTTGCTAACATTCCTTACTACATCACCGGCGCTATCATCCGGCAGTTTCTCACCGCTTCGCACCAACCGACGAAAATGGTGCTTCTAGTCCAGAAGGAAGTTGCTGAGCGCATTATTGCCCGAGAGGGAAACAAGCAGGGGAAGGAAAGCCTGCTCTCGATCTCAGTTAAAGCATACGGTGAGCCAAAAATGGCTGGTGTTGTGAAGGCGGGAAGCTTTAACCCTCCACCGAAGGTGGATTCGGCTATTTTAGTTATTGAGAATATCTCCCGGGCTTTCTTTAAAGAGATCGATGAAAAGCAGTTTTTTGAGATGCTCCACCTTGGCTTCGGCCAGAAACGCAAACAGCTCGCCGGTAACTTAAAAGCACGATTCAGCTCTGAGGTAGTAGAGCAGGCTTTTGTAGCGTGTGCTATAGATACTCAGGTGCGCGCAGAAGATCTTGGGCCTGCGCAGTGGCACTGTCTCGCAAAAGAGCTTTTTTCAATGCAGAACTCCTGAAGTAGCTCTTCCGGGCGTATGTAAAAAAATGAAGCGCAGGCAAGAAAAGGCATAGAAAAAGCGGCTATACGTAGCCGCTTTTCTGTTTATTTAATTTTGTTTAGTCGTCGTCTCTTGCCCGAATACGTAATGTATCAGTGACCTGACCTCCTTCACGGTCTGTGATGCGAATATCGACATAATGATTTCCATCGTCATCAACTTCGCCGGTTAGATACAATCCTCCTTCTTCAACCTCGAACTGTGTTAGGTGGTCAGGAAGGTCAGTGAGTACCTCGTATTCATACGGCCCCCCGGCGCCACCGGTCGCAACGATCGAGAGAGTAATATCTCTGTCTTCTCTAACTTCCCAGTAGTCAGGCACAAGGCGCAACTCGCCGCCGCAGGCGTAGCTTCCTTCTTGGGTCTCCTCGCCACACTCTACTGGTTCCTCATCCTCGTCAGTATCGTCACCGCCGGTGTCTGAGCCGTCGTCTCCCGAATCAGTATCACTATCAGAATCATCGTCTCCACCACCGGAGTCAGAGTCATCACTGTCACCGGAGTCTCCGCCCCCACCTCCTCCATCTCCACCTCCGCCACCCCCACCTGAATAGCCGCTGCTGAATTGGCAGCCGGGGAAACTTGAGCCGACCATGGATATATCGTAGTCAGGTGTTTCTGAGCTTTCACAGAACGAGGTAAGGGTTACGCAGCTGGTTCCGGTCGTGACGAAGCCGAGCGCGCAGCTCTGAGGAAGCGGGTAGTAGTAGGTTTGGCGATACGCGGACATTGCCCAGCTCGTCTTGAATGTGCCGTCAGGGAGGCTGCTTTCAACTGCTTCGTGTTCCAGCATGATCGTTCCATCGCAGCAAATATTTGTGATAGTCGTGAATCTTCCTCCGAAATGCTCTGATCCTCCTCCGCCTTGTGCCTCAATGCGCTGTTCAGGTGCTGTTACAAATACAGCTGTCGTGATCAGTGTTGTAGAGAACACCACTGCAACGATAGAAAAATAAACTGATGATCTCATGTTTTTAATAACTAATTACCATAGGATTTATAAAAGAACGGTATTACATTGCTCTCGCCGCTTTCGTTCACGACCTTGATCTGTACCAAGAGCTCTTCTGGGAATTGTGAACGCACCTGATCAAGTTTGTCTGAAGGGACAGCGTTCAGTTGTTTTTCAAGCTCTTCCCCGACCGTTGTTTGAAGGGTGAAGGTGAGTGTTTCGCCGTCTTTTGAGGCCACCTCTTGGTATTGGTCAGGCTGAGTATGGTTGGTCATGACCGTGTTGCGTCTGGTGTTAAAATTGTGTCCGTAGAGCGTTATTTTGTCACCATTCGTGCCCTTAGCCGGTTCAATGCGAGTGATCTTTGGCTCGTTCCATAAGCCGGTCACTGCGGGCGCATTACTTTCTTTCGGATCTTCCTCAGAAGTGTTTAGTTCAATATTTGCTTCGCTTGTTTGCTTCGGGGTAGATCCACCACCTACAAATTCGTTGAGCTTTTGACGTGTTGTCTGTCCCACAAAACCGGTTCCATGTGCGAGGTTCCATGGGTCCAGGACCTCACTGCGATACTTTTCTTGAAAGGCGATCACCGCTTGGGTTGTAAGAGAGCCGAAAAAATCGGTCTCGTTGCCTGGCGAGCCTGCACCGCTTGCGGCGATCTGGATCCCGGGCACATTGTTTAGTGCTTGCTGGAGTGTGCGTACTTGAGGTTCGCGGTCGCCAGGAGAGAGATTTGAAGTAATCTCACCAACGTTATTTGTTGGTTGAGAAATGTTTTGAAATGCGTCTATTTGTTGTTGAAGTAGTTTGATCTGGTTCTGGAGCGATCGGATCAAGTCGGCATCTTGTGCATTTACTTGAGATGTGCCAAACAAGACACCGAAAGCGATAAAAGTTGAAAAAATTATCGAATAAGTAAGGATGCCTGACGCCTTTTTCGGCACGCTTCTTTGTGAGATCTGTTTCATGTCCAAAGTATACCACCAGCGATTGCAATCAACAGGTTAAGGTGGGGAAAAGTCTGATACAATTTAGGAATGTTACCGAGCAAGAAATTTACTTTCGTTATTATCGGCGTAGCGGTCAGTGTAGGGGGAGCTGTGTTTCTTTTCATGGGACTTGACGCTGACTCCGTGCCGTATTCACGTGATGGATTTTCTGCGGTTGCGAGAGGAGGTGCGGATGAGTTAGGTGGCCCGAATATCTCCGGCGACAGGCCGGAAAGCAGTTCAAAAGAGTCTTCGGAGGAAGATCAAGAAGTGCGTGGTCACTCAACAGCTTCAACAGATAGCGATAAAACAGCAGAATCCACAGAAATTTCTCAGCAGAGTCAAAATATGACGGATCATTATCCGGAAGATTCCTGGACAAGAGAGTTTCTTGAATACTACAACCAAACAGTTGATGAGCCGCTTATTAATTACAGTGACATAAGCGAGTTTGACCGATCAAAGGCGCTTCGCGGCTTTCTTGAGCGGGCGGACGTAAAAAATGAACTTCGTCGATTTCGTGCGTATACTCAAAAAGACCTCACTATAAATGATAAGGTTGCAGATGAAGATCGCCGAGACTACGGTAACAAGGTTGCACAAATATTTATCGACAATAGTTCCCCTTACAATGTGACGTCACTGTCGATCTATAGAAAAGCTCGAGAGATTGACGATGGAGGGTTGCGTGAAGAACTTATTAATGAATTGCGAAATACACGGCTGCGTTACGAGAGAATGCAAAACGAACTTGTGCAGTTGAATGTTCCAGAGGACGCGGTTGAGGTGCATCTTGCGCTTTTGAATAGTTCGAGTTTGCTGGAAAAGCGTGTGGCCGGGATGACGCTGTTCTCACTTGATCCGATACGAGGAGTAGTGAATGCCGGAGCGTACAAACCGCAAAGCAAGTATTTTGTAGAGAGCTATGAACAACTGGTTGCGTATCTGGAAGAACACGAAGTGAGTTTTGCACAGGGGGAGCCTGGTTCCACGTTGTAGGTGCGGTATACTGAGTATGATAAACGAAACTTTTAGCACGAGGGCACTGTGATGACATCATTTACAAAACAGATCTGGGTAGTGGGCGGGCTTGCCATGCTTACTGTAAGCATGGGCGGTGTATTTTTGCCGTCTGCTGTGTACGCTCAAGGTGGCGGCCAGAGCGTGCCGGTGACTGATGAAGATCATATTGAGGTAAGCGAGGAGGCGAATAATATTCTCAGTAATATTCAAGAAACAAATAAAGAAAATCTTGAGCAAAATGCAAACGCCGCAGAGACGCTCAAAAAACTCCTTGAAGTGTTTACGGTGGATCACCCGGAAGGAGAAAAAGCATCCAAAGACGCGCTTGCTGAGAAATCAAAAACAAACATTGATGATTCAGTCGAGGGATACAAAGGATACATGAACAATCAGTACCTTCCGCAGTATGATTGTGAAGAGGGAGAGAATTCATTTATTGAGACCGACCCTGATCAATACTACCAGGATGTTTCAAATAGTCAGTTTAATAGATTTCTTGTAGAGGAGTTTAGTTTTGACCGTGATGATCTTTGTGACAACGGCGACAACTACACTCCTCCCAACAGTAATGACACGCCGAACTATCAAAAAGGGTTAGTTCGCTCACTTCAGACATCTAATGCGCAAGAGCAGGAATTTGATCTGAATTACAATCTTCACGAAACAACTGACGGAAACGTCGATGAATTTATGAGTGGAGATTTTTCCCACGGCGGCTACGCCGGCCTGTTTTCGGCTTTGGGAAATTCTGATAATCATATCTACGGAGCATACACAAAGTCTAAAGGAGAATCAGAGCGGCGTGAAAGGGAAGCTCAAGAGATTGAGAGTCAGAAGCTTGAATGGAGCGGTGGGGCCCATGCTCTTACGAATAGTGATAACCAGATCCTTACGCCAGGAACGCTAAACCGTGACAGGTATGATAGAGCGGTTAATTTTTGCGAGCGGTCCCTTGTTGGTCTTGATAAACATCAAGAAGTTGCCGAGCAGTTAGATGAGCATTGTCAAGAGATCGAGAACAAGATCATGGACGGACTTGCTCTCGATGGGTCGTTGCTTGATTCATTCGATCAGCTTATTAACGGCCTGATCAATCTTGATTACGAGGCAGAGTTTGAAAATATCATTGATGATCTTGAGAGCGAAGCAGAAGACTACGTGAGCGACGTAATCGACGACTTCATCGGTGGCTGGCTTGGCGGCGGAGGTGGCGGTGGATTCCTTTAGTAGTTAGTTATGAATCGAGCAATTTACACAGTACTTTTCTTCCTCATGCTGGCAACAGCAGGATATTTGCGCTTCGGACCATCTTCAGCTGAAGCTAGTTTTCACGACACATGGATCGGAGGCGCGGCTCTTATGGCATTCCCTCCTGTGGGTTTGGCTAATGCGGGGTATCAAGCAGGTTCTTGGGCGTTGTCTACTGGAGGCGAGAAAGTTAAGGAGATGGCCAGCGCTAAATTTATAGATATACTCGTCGACATTGCATCTTTCTTGTTCCAGTTCACTGTGATGTTGTTTCAGATGACCGTATATTTATTTGAGATCAGTCTTGAATGGTCTGTTGTTAAGTTTACTGAGAATATTGAAAATATCACAATGATCGATACAGGTTGGACGATCATTCGTGACATGGTCAATGTTGCTTTTATATTCATCATTCTTTATATAGCGATAAGGATCATTTTACAAATGAACGAAGCAAGCGCTAAACAGATGCTTGTACGAGTTATTGTCGCCGCACTGCTTATTAACTTCAGTTTGTTTGCTACCAAGGTGGTTATTGACGCTTCAAATGTTCTCGCTATTGAGTTCTATAACGCCGTTGAGACAGTGCAGCCCGCGCCGCAAGATATGCAGGTTGAGATGCCTGATGGAACCGTTTTTGTAAATGAGGATGATCCAATAATCGTAAAAGGGCCGGCATCCGCGATCATAGGAGGTCTTAATATTCAAACATTATTACATCAGTCAGATGCCGATCCGACACTTAGGTCAGTAGCTGTCGTTTACATAGGAGGAACCGTTCTTTTATGGGTCCTTATGTTTGTTCTGGGGGCACTGGCAATTATGTTCCTGATACGTTTCGTGGCGTTGATATTTTATATGGTCTTCTCGCCGATCGGTTTTCTTGGAATTATTTTGCCCCAGCTGTCTTCGGTGGGAGGTAAGTGGTGGAACGGATTGTTGAAGCAAGCGTTCTTTGCTCCAGTTGCGCTTTTCATGCTTTTTCTGGTCTCCAGTATGGTTAGCAGTCAAAGCTTGGTTGCTGTCACGTCTCTTCCTCAAGGAGCTGCTAATCCGGCACTCGCCTCGGCTATCCAAGGTGACATAAACCATTTTGGGACACTAATGAATTACTTTTTAATAATCGCTCTTACCTGCGGAGCGCTTATTATCTCAAATAGCATTGGCGCACACGGTGCGGCGGCGGCTGTTTCTGTAGGCAAAAGGACGGCAAACGGAGCTCGTGGCTTTGCTGGGCGTAATACAATAGGTTGGGCTGCGCAAAGAGCTGAAGAGAGGTTTGGTGATTCGCGTCTCGCCAACACGTTTGTGGGTTCATCGCTCAGAGATATGACCACGCGCAAGCTCGCGAGCGCGAAGTACGGCGGGAAGAAATCAGCGGCAGACGCGGCAAAAGCAGAACAAAAACGCCGAGGGACGTATGAAAAAGTAGCTAGCGAATCGACGGCCAAAACCCGAGAGCGGATGACCAGATCAGTAGACGCAGAGGCTGAACGACATCAGGTAAATCTACGGGATGTTGAAGGCAGGATCTCACAGGATCCGCGGGTGCGAGGTCATGATGAGCGATTGCGGGGGCTTAATAGTGAAGCGAATCAGCTGCGAGAACAAAAGAAGCAATTTGATGGTAAAGCAAGTACTCCTGATGCTATTCAGGCACGAAAGAATCTAGAGGATAAGGAAAAAGAACTTCGAAGAGCTGAGCAGGAACGCGAGCAAGCTATTCCGGGAGATCTGAAGCGGGAGCGTGATGCTGTGAAAAGAGAGGCTGAGTATGCAAAAAAGAACAGCGAGAAAAAACATGAAGAAGCAAATCAAGTTGCAAAGAAAATGGTGGCACGACAGCGCCAGAAAGCGTCCAAGGGTGGGTTAACTACAGCCGGCACGCAGCAACAAGCAAATATCCTTAAGGAGATGGAAAAAGGAATGGGTGACGACGTTGGGGAGATGAGAAAGAAAGCGAAAGACAAGCAGAAAAAGGATCCGGCAGGCAACCTCGCTGATGCGGTTAAAGGCGCTATAGAGGCAGGTGTTATTGATATGCCGGCAAGTGGGCAGGGGCAGGATGATAAAGGTGGAACTTCTCAACTTAAATAATTGGTAGCGATTTACATATGACACTATCTCACGAGACAATAGGTAACTACATAAACGAACTCGATCCCGAGCTTAGGTCGTATTTAGTTTCCGACAATATTCAGGATCGGCTTCGCGATATTGCAACAACATACAACCTCTCCGACGAAGAAGTTGTCCGTCTTATTGATGAATCGTATTACGTATTGATGGGGCTAAAGCCTGTTTCTGCGTTTGCTGATGAGCTTGCGTCCGGTGTCAAAGTAAATGATGGTGAGCTTGCTGAGATCATTGAATCGGTGGACGAACAGATAATTGAACCCGTTAGCGACCTTATACCTTTACATGAGGACGACAAAGAATCGTTTGACGATCAACAATTAGATTCAACTCTAACTGAAGAGAGTGATGAGCGGGTAGTGACTGTTGCCGACGACCAGATGTCATCTGTCCCTGATTCTCCTCGCAAGGCGGCGCACGAAGCGCTATCATCAAAAGTAAAGAAACATAGCAACGTGCCGGCACCCGATAACCTTCCAGGAACATCTGGAGAACCGATAAGCGCTCCTCAAACACGGCTGCGATCACAAGGCCACTCTTCATCTCCGGCAAAAAAACCTTCACAAAGTATTTGGGATAAGATCTCTTTTCGTAAGTCGGCAGAGCAACAGGACGGTGTTGACCGGTCACTCAAGAAGGATGTTCCGCGTTCACCTTATGCAAACATGCCGGAAAGCCAGGAACAAAACGAGGGTCCGCAGGATAGCCAGCAGCTTGATGGGATTGACGTTAAGAGAGAAGTAAAACAGCCGTCAGAAAGCGAGAAAGGGCAGAGAGCGTCGACAGCCAATTATTCCATCGGCGGATTTGATTCATTTCGGGAGACTGACCACGATCACCGTAATTTAAATCGTGACCAGGTGCTGGCCGGTATTGAAGATCCAGATGGAGAAACAAGGCCCAATGATACGGTGTCAGAAGAAGAGTTGCGCCAGGAGTCGCCGGGCACGAACGACCCCGACCAAAGGTACGGTGAAGAAGAAGATCCATACAGAGAGCCTGTGGCCTAGCGTATTGATTGTTATAATAATGCTGTGCACATATCGCACCCTTCAGCGCAGAATATGGGGGGGTGGTATGATGACAGAGTCACTATGCCTGTAAATTAATTGTATGCGTTTTCACGTCCCTCAATATATTGAAATAGAAAGCAAGCTGTTTGGACCGTTTACGCTCAAGCAGTTTATCTACCTCGCGGGTGGTATTGGCGCGAGTGTGGGGTTGTGGTTCGTGGTGCCGTATGCGGTCCTGTCTTTGCCGCTCATAGCTGCAGTTGCTTTGTTTTCATTTGCGCTTGCTTTCTACAAGGTTAATGAAAAGCCGTTCATTGAGGTGATGGAGGCTGCGTTTTACTATGCCGTAGGCTCAAAGCTCTATATTTGGGATCGGCACCGTAAAACCCCTACGAAGAAAGAAATCGCGGAGGCGGATAAGAAAGAGCAGGAGGCGAATGTGCCAAAACTGTCGAGCAGTAAGCTTAAAGATCTCACCTGGGACCTGGATACCAAGACCGGAGAGAAAGACGAAGATCTGTCAGATGAAACTATTTGATCAGTTGCATAACTAACATGTAACGCATACGAACAAGACTGAATTGTTCATCGTATCGATATGATACACTAGAGAAAGCTCATTATTATGGCAAAACGAAGCACTCCATCACAAGATTTTATTCCGATCAAAGAGATTCGCGACGACGTTGTGATACTCAAGAACGGATCCCTGCGGGCCATACTTATGACCTCAACGGTTAACTTTGGTTTGAAATCAAAAGAAGAGCAGGAGTCTACGCTCTATCAATTCCAGAACTTTTTAAATTCTCTCGATTTTTCTACGCAGATCTGTGTTCAGTCCCGTCGACTTGATATTCGTCCGTACCTTCAGCTTCTTGCGGAACGTCAAAAAGAACAAGTGAACGAGCTTCTAAAGGTTCAAACAAAAGAATATATAGAATTCGTTAAGACCTTTACCGCCAAAACAAATATAATGGCGAAGCATTTTTACGTTATTGTGCCGTATACGCCAACTACAATATCGACTTCCGGCGGTGGTATTGCGGATAAATTAAAAGGGTTAGTTGGCATGGGCGGATCTGACGACGAGAAAGAGGAGGCAGCTGAGCAAACATTTGATCAGCAGCGAAGCCAGCTTGAGGCACGGCTGTCTGTTGTGGAGCAGGGATTGATCCGCTCCGGTGTTCGCAGTGCTCGGCTCGGTACCGATGAGTTGACTGAACTTTTTTACCAGACCTTTAACCCGGGCGAGACCGATATTCCGGTCAATAAATCGGATGATGAATAAATCGCGGTAATTGCACTATATATATGGGTATCCTTGGATTTGGAAAATCAAAAAAAGAAGCATCTGACGACAGTCCGATCCTGCCACATCAATTAATGAACGCGGAGTCTTTGGAGCTCGAGGATATAATTGCCCCGAGTGCGCTTAAGATCACTCCGAAAGCGCTTCATCTCGGTAATAAGATCGTGCGGACACTGTTTGTGATCTCGTACCCGCGTTATCTTACCGAAAGTTGGTTCTCGCCGGTTATCAATCTAGATAAAGTTTTTGACGTATCGATCTTTATTCACCCGATCGAGACGAGTCAGATCCTGAAGAAGTTTCAGAAAAAAGTGGCAGAGGTGCAAAGTCAGATCCATGAGCGGGAAGATAAAGGGCTGGTACGTGATCCGCAACTTGACACTGCCTATCAGGATCTCGAGAATCTGCGTGACAAACTTCAGCAGGCGCAGGAACGTTTGTTCGATGTTGGGTTGTATCTCAGTATCTATGGAGACGATAAGGACGAACTGGATAAAATAGAATCAGAGATCCATTCGATCCTTGAGGCAAAACTTATTTACGTAAAACCGGCCCTGTTCCAGCAGGCGGAAGGTTTTCGTAGTGCGATCCCGATATCAACTGACGAGCTCGAAGTTCACTCAAAGTTGAATTCGACCCCGCTGTCGAGCATCTTTCCGTTTGTTTCGTTTGATCTCACGGCTGATTCAGGGATCTTGTACGGTGTTAACCGTCACAACTCAAGTCTTGTTCTGTTTGATCGCTACAGTCTTGAGAACTACAACTCAGTTACGCTCGCCAAGTCCGGTTCAGGTAAATCATACGGAACGAAACTCGAGATCCTTCGGTCACTTATGTTTGACACTGAGGTGATCGTGCTCGACCCGGAGCGCGAATACGAAAATCTCTCGGAAGCTGTTGGTGGTCGGTACTTTAATATCTCACTTACTTCCCAGCACCATATTAATCCGTTTGACCTGCCGGTGCCGACCGAAGACGAGTCTACCGCAAACATCATTCGCTCGAACATTATCCATCTGGTGGGTTTGTTCCGTATCATGATGGGTGGTTTGACGCCGGAGGAAGACGCGATTATCGATAAGGCGATCACGGAAACCTATGCTCTTAAGGATATTACCCCGGATGCTGATCTGACCAAGGTCGAAGCACCTTTGTTGTCGGACTTTGAGATGGTACTTTCGGGTATGGAAGGAGCCGAGTCGCTTTCGCAACGCCTTTCAAAGTATACTGAAGGAACATGGGCTGGTTTTCTGAACCAGGCAACCAATGTGGATATCGAGCAGAAGTTCATCGTCTTTTCCCTGCGAGACATGGAGGACGAGTTGAAGCCGGTGGCGATGTACATCGTTACCCACCATATCTGGAATGCGATCCGTCGTCGCCTTCAGAAGCGATTGTTAGTGATCGACGAGGCGTGGTGGATGATGAAATCTGAAGATACCGCTTCGTTCCTGCTTGGACTGGCGAAGCGAGGTCGAAAGTACTACCTTGGTCTGTCGACGATCACTCAAGATGTCGGTGACTTCCTCAAGTCTCCTTACGGCTTACCGATCATCACGAACTCATCGATGCAGTTTTTGATGAAGCAGTCGCCTTCCGGTGCGGAAAGACTTCAAGAGATCTTCCATCTTACTGAAGAGGAAAAATATCTCCTTATGGAGTCAGATGTTGGAGAAGGTATCTTCTTTGCCGGTATGAAGCATGTCGCGGTAAAAGTAATAGCCAGCTATACCGAAGATCAGATCATTACGTCTGACCCTTCTGAGATCATGGCGATCAAGAAGTCCAAAAAAGAATTTAATGAACAGGATAGTGACGAGAAGCAAGAACCGATCAATTAACCTTCCATGCCAGAACCGCGCCCTTATAGCAACGATACGAGAAGAGAGACAGGTCCGGCACCGGTAGCGCCGGGAGGGGTTGGTCCTAAGATGGGAAATGAAGAGGATTTTGAAAAAGATTTCTCTCAAGAAAAGAAGTCTGCGGTAAAAGAGGGTGAGGGTGGGCAGCAAAAAAGATTACAACAGCAAAAAACTGGAAGAGGGTCGCGTAAAGGTCGGGTTGCACAACGTGGTTTAACGCGGGCTCGCGCAAAAACTCGTCAGGCGCTTCGAGCGAGCCGAAGGCAGGAGCAGTTAGAGCAGAGCGTCTCCCAAACTCCAAAGAAAAAGCTGACAGGGTGGCCGTTCTACGTTGTTCTGTTTCTCGCGATCATTAAAGATATTGTTGACATTATCGTGACGATATTTGTAATCTCTTCAATTGCGAGTACAGCTGCTGCTGCGTTGCTTACCATTGTTATCGTTCCATACTATCTTTACAGCGGTGTTTTGCCGAAAACAAAGAAGGTTGTGATGTGGGTTATTACAGCTGTTATTGCGTATGTTCCGTTTCTCGCGGTTCTCCCTACGGCAACAATTAATGTTGTTTTGACACGGATCATGACGAACAATGAGCTTTTCCAGGCAGTGGCAAGCAAGGTAAGCGTAAAAGGAAACATCCGCCGAACCGCGCGTCGAAAAGCACAGTCAGCAATGTAGTGGATAATATGCTCACCCCACTTCTAAATAGACGTGATAGAATAACACTATAATGCAAGCGATGAGCATAAAACATAAAGTATTTACAGGTCTTGCGATAGCGCTTTTGCTAATACTTGCCCCAAGCGCTCTAGTTCAAGCGCAAGAAGTCGACGTGGATCTGATCTGGGAGGCAGAGTCGTATACGCCGGTTTTGTATGACGGAAAATCACGCTATACACCGGGTGCGTCGGTAACACTGCAGGCAGTGCCGTATCGTGTCGGGACAGGTGAAACTATTGATCCAGCTGTTACAGAATTTACTTGGAAAGTTAATGGGCGACAGATGCGCCAGGGAGTGGGAGAAGATGCGTTTGTTTTCAATGGGTCTACGCAAAAAGAGCACACGATCTCGGTTACGCTAAGAAACAGTAATAAGATAAGTCAGTCAGTAACACTAAAACCATCAGCTCCGGAAGTTGTTTTGTATCCCGAAAGCCCTCTTTACGGTACTCAGTCTGCATTTGCACTTATGGGAACATTTCACATGCGTGATCAAGAAGCAACTATTCGCGCCGTACCGTATTACTTCACGGTTGCGTCCGCGGTCGATCTAGGGCTCCTCTATCGCTGGAGTGTTAACGGAGAGGATATAGATCAGGATCTCACAGGAGACGATGCTTCCGCGTTAACCATGCGTGCCCCCGAAGGCAATGGATCGGCGCATCTCGGGTTAGAGGTGGAGAAGCAAAACTCACTGTATCATCTTGTCCGAGATCAGTTGAATGTCAGATACGGGCTATAGCTCATCGAGAGACATGAATACTTTATTTATTATAATAAAAAAACAGTATCAGATACTCGGGGGAGTGGTTCTTGCTTTTATACTTCCGGTGGTTACGTACGCTCAAAATGATTACGTGCCGTTGGTGCCACTACCAGGGATCGATGGGTCCGGAGGGATCGGGCTGGCAAATTACTTTCAGCAGATGTTCATTCTACTGCTTAGTTTAACCACGGTCTTCGCGGTGTTGATGATTGTGATTGGCGGATTGCAATACATGACGGCCGGGGACAATGCGAGCAAAGTATCTGGAGCAAAAGAAACCATTCAAAATGCTTTATACGGCCTTTTTCTTGCTATCGGTGCCTGGCTCATTCTTTACACCATTAATCCGACCATCCTCAGCTTAACAATCGGGGGTGACGAGATTGAGCATCAATCATCCTATGGGTTTATGCGCAATCGAGTGACAACAGCCACGGTGTCGTCTGATTGGATGGGAAACAATTTTTTTGAATATATCGCCGGCGCGAGCGACCCGGAGGATGCCGCAATTCAACAGTGCCTCCAAAAAGCCGCACAAATAAATAATGTAAGGGACGAGTATAATATATATAATATTCAGTCCGGTATGTGCACCAATCCAGAACAGGTCACTCGATATGATGGAGCTGTTGGGTACATCGCTCGTTTTGATTATGCGCGCGTATTCCCCGATACCCGTTTCGGGCCTGAGCGGTATTTCTCGGATACCATTGAAGAATGCCGAAATCGGCGGGATACAATAATACAGTCAGCAGCGAACCTGGGCGTACCGGCGAGCGCTCTAGATGCTTCTAATTGTCAGCCGTACACTCATTAAATATGAAAAAGATCTTATACATCGCTGTGGTGCTTCTTGTTGTCGTTTGTGCGGCTGCTGTCGGTCTGTACGCATACCTACCAATCGGTGATGTGAATCCGGAGACCGGCGAGATAGTAAAGATCCAGGATTATTTGCCAATAGCAAATGATAGATCAGGTGATCCGGATTCTTCAGATGCGGGAGGTGATCAGACTCAGGATGAGGAAGGAGGTTCTCCGGCTGATACAACGTCTTCAGACGAAGAGACCTTACCGGCGCTGCGCGACCTTTCCGGAGAACCGGTTGCTGGTGCGATCGCGTTTGAGCAGACAGAGCAAGTAGGAACATCAACCCATGTATTTACTGAGATACGCTACACGACGGTTGCACAAGGACACGTGCACAGTGCTCGGTCTGATCGGTCGGGTACCGACAGGGTTACCAATGAAACAAATCGAAAAACCGTTAATTCTGTCTGGACATCACCCGTTACCACAATTTTGCAGACAGTTGATACTAACAGGGATAGTATTACATCGCTGCTGGTTACGATCCACGATGAGCAGGCCACGTCATCCTCTCTGCGAGAGGTGAGTGGAAATTTTCTTAGCAACACTATTAAGAACATTGTCTCGGCACCAACCGGTGGTCAGATAGTCCTGATTCGATCGCAAGAGAGTGGTGGGGTTTCTGTTGAAGTAGGTCAGCCGGGAGAACAGATGACGGTGTTGTATACGACACCGCTGAGTGACTGGCAGATCGCATGGCCGGCTTCGGCACAGGTTTTATTGACAACCAATCCGGGTGCTGGTGATGACGGATTCCTGTATTCGATCAATACGCAAAACGGCGCACGTACTCGATTGCTCGGTGGTATTGCCGGTCTGACAGTACGTATGAATTCGGGTGGTTCAAGGTTGCTTTACAATGAGAGTACGAGGAGCGGATTCCAGTTGTACAGCTACACTATTGAAACAGGTGAGAGCTCTGAACTTGTCACACACCAAACTCTGCCTGAGAAATGCACATGGAGTTCCGAGAGTTCAATAATTGCTTACTGCGGTGTTCCAAGAGAGGTTCCGTCTGCTCAGTATCCAGATGATTGGTATAAAGGTCGTGTGTCATTTGACGACCACCTAGCCCGGTTTAATGTCGAGACAGGAAAGGTTGAAATTCTTGAGGATCTCTCAGCAAAAATAGAAGGAGGTGGGGACGTTATCGAGCCCTTCCTCGGGCCCAACGAAGAGTATCTTTTCTTCACCAACAAAAAAGACGGTCACTTGTGGAGCTACCGTCTCTCTGATTCAGAAGAGGCGGCTTCGACCAACTCTGGCTCTGAAGAGGGAGCTGATTTCTAGACGTATTGATCTAGTTGACTGAGGGCTCAGGTTCATCAGTATAGGTAATAACGACGTGACGCTTCTCGCCGACTCCTTCAGAGCATGTTTCGATGTCTGAGACATTGCTCAGTACGTCGTGGACCACGAAACGCTCGAACGAACTCATAGGCTCCATGGCGATGGAGTTTTTTAGTGAGCGAGCACGCTCAGCGCAAGCCGATGCTTTTTGCGTAAGTGCTTCGCGTGCGTGTTCACGGTGATAGTTTACGTCAATAGAAAAAACGGCCACATCAGGGCCGAGCTGTTTGCGTGCTATTTGGTGGACAAGGGTGTTTATTGCTTGCAAATGCGTGCCGTCTGAGCCGATCAGTTCCTTGTCGTTTTCTGCGCTGATCATGAATACCGGGCGGGTTTCATGATCGTGCATGGTGATATCGCTGTATGAGACGCTAAGAGCGCTCAGGAACCCCTCGATGATCCTCTGTATTTGCTGATTGGTGTCATCGGTCGGCATAAGGGGTGGTGTTATCTATTTCTCTTTGCGTGCTTTTTCTTTCGTTTGTTTTTCTTTTGCGGTCGGGCTCCCGGGGTTTTTTGCTGCTCAGTACTTTGCGCGTGATTTTGTGCGTTAACCGCGTGTTCTGGTAGTGGGTCGGTAGTGTCGGGTGCTGACTCCGGGGTTTTTTCGGTGTCTTTCTGGTTTTGCATCTCTCGGCGTACTACGAGCTCCTGTCCAAGTGTGAAGAGGTTCGAGGTGATCCAGTAAAGCGCGATGGCGCCGGAGATGCTCCAGGCAATGAAAAAGACAATAACCGGGAAAACGTAGCGCATTTGTATGTTCATGCTGCGCATGAGGTCTTCTTTAAAGTTCGGCTCACTTGAGGTTTTCGGCTTGAGCGGAGGCATCGAGTAGCGGATCTGGAAAAAGCTCGTGATTGAAGCAAATACTGCCAGTACCCAGCTTTTACCGGCCAATGAGAGGAACGAAAGCCCGAATAATTGCACGGTTACCAACTCCGGTTCTTGAACAAAGGAGTAAAGAAGCTCTTGGTCGATCTCTGGCAGGCCGGTGCTTAAAAATATATGATACAGTGCAATAATGATCGGGAGCTGGATCAGGATAAGCAGAAAACTGGAGAACGGATTGATCCCTTTTTCCTTATAAAAGGCCATCATTTCCTGCGCTTGTGCCTGCTTGTCTTCTTTGTGCTTTTCCTTGATCTCTTTGAGCTCGTCTTCGTGTGAGCGCATCTTCATCTGCGTTTTGACTGCTTTTCGCGATAGCGGGAAAAGCAGGAGACGAACGAGTACCGTGAAGACGATAACCGCAAGTCCGGCATCGCTCCATGGCAAGAACCACATTACAAAAACGAGGCCGTTATAAAGCGGCTCGTAGACAACGAAATTAAAAGCGTCAACGATAAACATGCTCTCTACTCTAGCGCATCCGCAGGCTTTTTTCAATTTATCCGGTACACTCTTTAGGTTTACGTCAAAGGTGTGTCCAGCCACATGCACGCACGCGTGTACAGCAGGACTAATCTAAAACGGGTGGAGTGATTACCCGTTATATACTTTTGCTTTTCTTAGTATTTTCTCAAGGTCGGACGCGACCTCCTCCGAGGAGGCGTCGCGAATAGATGATTTGGCGTATAAAGCAATTTTCCAGCCGTCCTGGGTGTGCCCCAAAAGGTCGTTGATGGCGTGGTGTACACGTCGTTTAATCCGATGACGTTCAACTGCTCCTTTGGTTACTTTTTGAGAGATGATCACGGCAAACCGGGCAGGAGATGATTCAGTAGAAAGAGTGCGTGCAACAAAAAACGATGAGTGAGTTACTCTCACTGCATCGTTTGTCTGCATCTCCTTAAGCATCTCGGTAGTGAGTCGTCGGCTACGGGGAAGCATGGGAAGAATATATACAGCTTTTAAACCGGGTCTTTAAGCTGCGGTTACACCGTAGAGAGCTTGGTGCGTCCTTTGCGACGTCGACGTCGCAGAATGTTTCGGCCGTCTGCTGTACGGGATCGTTTCCGAAAACCGTGCACTCGTGCACGCTTCTTTCGTTTCGGGTTGTAGGTTAGTCCTTGTGGCATGTGCATTGTTATATCATAGAAGCGAAGAGAGCTCAAGTCTTTTTATTTGTCTTTGTTGCGAGAAAAGGTACCGGGAAAAAGGTGCGACATTTATCACAAACAGTATTGCAGTGGGTAGCAGAAGTGTGTCCTGTATGCAATACACACCTTGTGCACACGCTGTTCACAAAACCGGGCAAGCAAAAAAATGAGGAGCTTCTATAATGGCATCAACGAACATTTTATTATCAAGAGCTGGATGTGATACACTTACTGCCGTATGGAAACTGTGGACAATAAAAAACTATGGAACAGCGTCTTGGTTGAGATAGAGTTAAATGTTTCGAAAGCAAATTTTAACACGTGGTTCAGAGACACGTATATTCTCAAGCAAGAAGAAGGGGTTATTTATCTGGCCACACCGAACACGTTCGTAAAAGAATGGCTATCTCACAAGTATCACAATTTTGTCCTCCGTATTCTCCGCAACATCTCTCCTGACGTACGCTCTCTGGAGTATGTCATCACAAAGAATCAGCCGAAGAATCCGCCCCAGCAGTCACACACCTCTCCACAAACAGAGAAACTTGGCCAAGGACAATCTACAGCAGGAGAGTTGCCTCTTGAAGAGCATTACATCAATAAAGATGACAATCTGAACCCGCGATATGGCTTCGACACCTTTATTGTGGGTCCTTTCAATGAGCTTGCGTACGCTGCTTCTCAAGCGATCTTAAAACAGCCGGGAAGAATGTATAATCCGCTTTTTGTGTACGGCGATACCGGTCACGGCAAGACTCATTTGATTCAGGCGATCGGTAACGCGCTCAAGAATGAAGAGGGAACTGACCGCAAGATCTTTTACGTTACCTCTGAACGTTTTGTGATCGACTACATTAACGCAATTCAGGCAAACAAAGTAACACCGTTCAAGGAAAAATATCGCAAGTACGATATTTTGATCATGGATGACA
Source organism: Candidatus Paceibacterota bacterium (assembly GCA_040905715.1). NCBI lineage: Bacteria > Bacillati > Minisyncoccota > Minisyncoccota bacterium. The sequence continues at coordinate 122,079 of JBBDRA010000002.1, forward strand.
TTCAGTTCCTTTCGAACAAAGAGAAGACGCAAGAAGAGCTTTTTCACCTTTTCAATACACTCTACGACAACAACAAGCAGATCATTTTCTCGTCCGATAAACACCCGAACTATATACCTGGCTTGGAAGATCGACTAAAATCACGGTTTAGTGCCGGCATGATCGTGGATATTCCGGCTCCGGACGCAGAGTCACGGGCTGCAATTCTGCGCGAGAAAGCAAAGATGAATAATATTGAGCTTGACCCGGAGGTGGTCGAGCACATCGCCTTCTCGGTGGAAGGGAATGTACGCGACCTTGAAGGGGTCATTAATACGGTTATGTGCCAGCAGGAGCTCAAAGGGAGACCGTTGAACGTAGGGGAGGTGAAACAGGTCATTAAGAGCAGCGAGAAGCCTAAGAAGACAATGTCAGCTGAAGAGATCATTAAGACGATCGCTAATTATTACAACATTGACGAGCAAGCAATTTACCAGAAAACACGTCGGAAAGAGGTAATAAAGCCTCGTCAGCTGATCATGTTTGTGATGCGTGAGGACTTTGGTTCCTCCTATCCTTCCATCGGCCAGAAGCTTGGCGGGCGGGATCATACGACTGTTATTCATTCCTGCGAGAAAATACGAGGAGAGCTAAAAACAGACACCGCCCTTCACCAGGAACTGAATCAGATCCGTGCACTTATTTCGTAAAAGAGAAGAATTAATAAACACTATCTATGAATGTTGAATGCGTAAAAGATAAACTCGAACAAGCGCTCACAAAGGCAACGCGAGTTACTAGCAAGAACGTGACACTGCCGGTGCTTCAGTGCGTACTCCTCGAAGCAGCTGACAACCAGCTTCTTATTCGGGCAACAAACCTTGATCTCGGCGTGGAGATCGGTTTGTCGGTGAAAGTAAAAGAAGAAGGTATTGTTGCGGTGCCCGGTTCGATCTTAGCTTCATTCCTTTCCCATGTTTCAGATGAGTCGGTTACGCTCGAGCGTGAAGGCGAGCAGCTTGTCGTGAAGACGGCAAGTGCTTCAACAAAGATCAATACGTATGACCACGAAGATTTTCCAACGATCCCACGAGTAACGGACGGTGTTTCTTTTTCAGTTGACTCGAGTACGTTTGCTGAAGGATTTCACTCGGTTGCGTACAGCGCTGCTGTCTCAAGTATGAAGCCGGAACTCTCAAGTGTGTATATCGCACCGGCAAGCGACCAGCGGTCACTCGTCTTTGCTGCAACTGATTCATTTCGCCTCGCGGAAAAGAAGGTACAAATGAAAGAGGTGCCGGTGTTTGATTACGTACTTGTGCCGGTTAAGAATACGAACGAGATCACACGCATGCTCGATGAGTATAACGGCACTATCGAGATCAAGTTCGGTGAAAGCCAGGTGGCGTTTGTCGGCGACGGGCTGTATGTGACATCACGTACGGTCGATGGGGTATTCCCCGACTACCAGCAGATCATTCCGACTGAGTTTTCAGCTGAAGCGACCGTGTTAAAAAATGATCTGGTAACAGCGCTTAAAGTTGCCACCATCTTTACTGATAAATTTAATCAGGTAACCGTATCAATTGATCCGGGCCAAAAACAATTCACCTTGCAGACAAAGAACAGTGAGGTTGGTGAGAATACGTATTCACTCGACGGAGCGTTGAGCGGCGAAGCATTAACGATAGCTTTTAATCATAAATACATAATGGATAGTTTTCAGTCTATCACTACCGACAGCGTGGTGCTGAAACTGGGCGGCCCTGGCAAGCCGATGGTCATGAGCGGGGTTTCTGATCCATCTTTTCTTTACTTGGTGATGCCGATGAATAGATAGTTTGGGTTGCTAGGGTTTAACGTCTAACGCCTAGACTATGTTCAACATTCAGGACTATCTCAAAAAGTTCAAGGTTCTTACATCTACCGAGGGTGAGGTAAAAGATGCCACGGTCTCGGTTATAGAGAAAAAGCTTGGAGTAGTTCTTGATCGTAATGCAGTAGTATATCGAAACAAACAAATATTCATTACTGCTCATCCTGCGGTTAAAAACGAGCTCGCTCTTCGTCGAAGAGAGGTCACGGCCGCTATTCAAGCACAGACATCTCTCAGGATCAAAGATATACGTTAGTAAGAAATGTGACGCAAACAAAAACACCCCTCCGATTCTCGGTGGGGTGTTTTGCTTTTTGTTTATTACCGCGATGAGTTCTCGTCATCATCCTCATCATCATTTGAGCGATCTCTATCACTGTCATCGTCTTCATCCTCATTGTCGTTATCATCTGAGCCATCGTCTGTTGAGGTGGCGGTATCCTCGCCAAAACCTTGTGTATCCGCCCAGAGACTAACCGGAAATTCCCATTGAGCATACTGACCGTCTTGACGCGGATTGCGCGGGGCGGGTCCGCGTGGGTCGTTGCGATTCACCCAGTGCAGTATCGAATGAACCCCTCCATTGTTCTGCCATTTGCCGGCTAAAATAGGTTTAAGGTTATCATCAGATGTGCTGATAAAATCATCAAATCGTGAGTTCGGTTTCTCTTCTAAGGCCTCGACCATGAACTCGTTCCACATTGGAGCAACAATAAATCCGGCGATCTCTTTGACCATGGCTGATCCGTCGTTGTTTCCTGCCCAGGTACCTACAGCTATATCCGGCGTGTAGCCAATGATCCAGGCGTCTTTGTAGTCGTTAGTAGTACCTGTTTTTACGGCTACGTCGCGTCCCGGAAAGTGAAGAAGAGAGTTGTGTCCAAATGCCGGTGCTCGGGCGGCGTTGTCGGAGAGCATATCTGATATTTGAAGCGCTACATCTTCTGAAAGTACGCGATCAGGATTTACTTCGTGCTCAAATAGTACTTTGTCATCGCTGTCTTCTACTTTCAGTATGGCAACATGTTCGTTTCTCTCTCCCTCGTTGCCAAAGACGCCGTAGGCGCTGGTCATATCAAGAAGTGATACTTCGCCGCCACCAAGCACAAGGGTGAGGCCGTATTGGCGGATATCTCCAAGATTCTCAACACCCATATCTCGGGCGAGTTCAAGTGTCGCGTCCATTCCGGCAAGATACAAAACTTTGATAGCCGGGATGTTAATTGATTGAGCTAGGGCGTTTCGGAACGAGACGGGTCCACGGAACTTACTGTCATAGTTCTGTGGAGAATAACAGTCACCTCCGTTGGAGAGGTTTGAAGGAGCGCAGGCCGTGGAAAATTGGGTTTTGAGGTCAAACACCACGGTCTCCGGGGTGTAACCTTTAGTAAGTGCTGCAGCGTACGCGAAGGGCTTGAACGTTGAGCCTGGTTGTCGGTTCGGTGAGACTGCTACGTTGAATTGACCTTGGATCGTATCCGAAAAGTAGTTGCGGGATCCAACCATTACCTCGATACCCCCCGTTTTCGGGTCGATTGCTACAAGCGCCGCGTTCTCGGCATTGAATCGGGTTGCGTTTGAGCGGGCGTTCTCAAGAATGATCTCCTCAGCTTTTTCCTGCAGTTCGAGATTAAGCGACGTGGTTACCTTAAGACCCCCTTGACGTACCGTTTGTTCACCGTACTCGTCAATAAGCTGTTCGATAACGTACATCACAAAATGTGGAGCTTTGATGATGGCTGTATCTGTCGGCGACAGTTCATAGACTTCTTCACGTGCGTCTCGGTATTCTTCCGATGTAATGTAGCCATGTCGGCGCATTTCAATAAGCACTTGATTTTTGCGTGTTTCGAGTGCCTTAGGATTGTTGAGATAGTAGGTCGGTGCTTTTGGAAGCGCGGCCAAGTAGGCGCTTTGGGCGATCGACAGATCGCTGGCCGGCGTGCCGAAGTAGGCCTGACCGGCTTCTTCCACACCGTACAGACTGCCTCCGTACGGGATCTCGTTGAGATAGATATTTAAGATCTCGTCTTTTGTATTAACGCGTTCTATTTTTAAGGCGAGAAGCCATTCTTTAAGTTTTCGGGTGATCGTCTTCTCGGGTGTGAGAAGCGAGTTTTTTACTACTTGCTGTGTGATAGTTGAACCACCTTGTTCAAATCCAAAATTGATCAGGTTGACGAATGAAGCTCGTAGAATAGCAGACGGTTTAATACCGACGTGTTGATAAAATTCAGGGTCTTCGATCGCGAGCGATGCCTCTTTAACAGAGTCGTTGATCTCGTCGAACGGCACAATTGTTCGTTGGTAGTCCCGATATACATCATAGAGCAGTGCCTCACCGCTTTTATCGTATATTTTTGTTGATTGGGCAACTTGGCGTTCTTGAAAGGAGTCGACGGTAGGGATCTCAAGAGTGGAAACCCAGATGGCGGTAGCGCCGGCGAGGAATACACCGATGGCAAAAAGCAGGATGAGGGTATTTTTTACCGCTATCCAGTTCAAAAAGCGTCGTGAGTTCTTCTCTGATCCTTGATGTGCCATGTCTGATAGTATTATACGTTAGAGCGTAGGTGAAGGCTACGGTGGGGACGCGCCTTCGGTTTTTTAAGATGCCGTGTAATTACTCATTTAATTACCTGCTTTATAATAACTCCCGGTGTGGTATCCTCTGTAATAGAGATCACTTGTCCTCCTTAAGACGTATCGGGGTCTTGTATCTTTCACTGGCCATGCTCGAGTGCCTTGTGCTCGTTACCTGACATTGCCTGATCCTACTAGCTAGAAGTTTCAAAGTGTACCATGAATATAACCACCGGTAAAGAGCGTATAGATGAGGTTTTAACCCGCGGCGTCGCAGAGCTTTTGCCGTCTCGAGAAAAGGTTGAAGAGCGACTTTCCTCCGGCGAGCGTCTTCGGATCTACCTTGGTATCGACGCGACCGGCGCCGAGCTTCACCTGGGCCACACCAAGAACATCCTCCTGCTTGAACGTTTGCGTCGGCTGGGCCATGTAATAATTCTCTTGTTCGGTGATTTTACTGCCATGATCGGTGACCCGACAGACAAAGGTGCGGCTCGTCAGCGTCTCACTAAAGAAGAGGTCGAGGAGAACATTGCTAGCTGGAAAGAGCAGATCACACCGATCCTCTCACTCGATGACCCGGAGAACCCGGCTCAGATAAGGCAGAACAGCGAGTGGCTCTCTAAACTTGGTTTTAATGACGTTGTAGACATTGCCTCCAACTTTACGGTTCAACATATGCTTGAGCGGGACATGTTTGAGAAGCGCATGAATGAAGGAAAGCCGGTATATGTACATGAATTTATGTACCCACTGATGCAAGGGTATGACAGCGTGGCTATGGATGTAGACGGCGAGGTTGGCGGTACCGATCAAACCTTTAATATGCTTGCCGGACGCAGTCTGCAGCAAACCTATAATACAAAAGAGAAATTCATCATTACGATGAGTCTGATCGCCGATCCGGTGACGGGTAAAAAGATCATGAGCAAAAGCGAAGGCGATTACGTCAGCCTTACCGCAACGTCGGAGGATATGTACGGTGGCGTGATGGCGCTCCCGGACGGAGTGATCGTCCAGATGTTTGAAGGCTGCACGTTTGTGCCAATGAAGGAAGTAGATGAGGTTCGCGCTCAGTTGGAGGGTGGTGAGGTGAATCCGCGAGATCTCAAGATGAAGCTGGCTCAAGAGATCACAAAAATGTATCACGGCGAGGAAGCCGCAGAAAAAGCGGGCCTGCAATTCACTCAAGCCTTTTCTGAGCGAAGTGTGCCGAGTGAGATAAACGAAGTATCGGTGGTAAGTGGTGCGCTGCTCGTCGATGTGCTCGTCGAGCACGGGGTTGTGGAATCAAAAAGTGCCTTTCGACGACTTGTCGAGGCCGGTGCGGTTCGCGATATGGAAAGCGAGGAAAAGATCAGCGATCAGAACACCGCGATAGAACGACCGTTAACGCTGCGGGTAGGAAAGAAGCAGTTTATAAAGATCACTCCGCAGGAATAGTATTGATCGTCGCCAGTGCAGTGATACCGATAGCAATCGCGTCGTATTCGTCGTCGTGCTGAAGAGGTTCTCCGATATGCACAAGGCGCTTGGTCATAGTAATAACTTGTTTTTTATCGCTGTTGCCTTCCCCGGTAACAGCGATCTTAATTGCCTGGGGAGAAAATTCTGTTATCGGAAGATTGGCGCAGGCTGCGGCGGACAAGAGTGCGCCGCGAGCCTCGGCGACTTTCATGGCGGTTTTTTGGTTTACGCTGAAGAAGAGGGTTTCGGTGGCGAACGCGTCAGGTGCATATTCCTGAATAATCCGCTCTATCTCGCGGTAGACTTGAGAGAGGCGTTCAGGGTGGGGAGTGGTAGACTTGGTTTTAAAACACGCGGAGTACACAAGCGCTTCACTTCCCGACGGTCCGTCAAGCACCGCCACACCGAGTCGTTCATACCCCGGGTCGATTGCAAGAATGCGCATAGCGTAGTAACTAAAAAAGAGGCAGTTTATGCGGCATTTGTATACACATCTTGAACATCTTCATGTTCTTCAAGCGTTTCTATAAGCTGATCGAGTTTTGCGCGATCGTCCTCACTGATCTCCATCGTTGTCTGCGCGACCCACTCGCCGTTTTGTTTTTCAAACGCCCAGGCTGCAGCGCCGGGTGTGGCAAGTTCAAGGCCGTTTTTGGAGAGGAGATGTTTGATCTCGCTTGATGTTCGGTTGTTGTTGTCGGTTAGACCGGTAATAACAATGGCAATGCCGGCGGGTCCATAGGTTTCAAACACGACCGGCTCGAGTGTTGCTGCGTCCCCGCTCTGGCCTTTTTTGACCGCCCGCTCAATATTGTCATTGGGCATATTCTCTTTTTTCGCCTTCTCGATCGCTGCTTTCAGGGAAGGGGATTCAACATTACCGTCGGCATTCTTTGATTCGGTCGCGATCAGTTTGGCTAGTTTGCCGAATACCTGACTCTTTTTCGAATCTGAGGCGGCTTTTTTGTGCTTTATCTTACTCCATTTATTGTGTCCGGACATAGTGTTTGTAGTTTTACATAGTTAGGTCTAATTATCAAATCTTTAAAGATCGCAAAAGATTTAGGGTCTATGAATAAAGAAAAGATCCGCCCAAAACGGATCCGTGACCTAAGACTCTGATCGATCCAGTGGTCATGTGTTACGTATTGAATCGCTCACGTGCTTCTTTGGTGGCAACACGTCCCCGTGGGGTACGCTCAATAAGGCCGATCTGGATCAGGTATGGTTCGTTGAACTCCTCAAGCGTGCTTTCTTCCTCGGCAAGAGCGGCTGCAAGTGTGTTGAGACCGACCGGTCCGCCGTTGAATTTCTTTATGATAGTCGAAAGAAGGTCTCGGTCGGTCCGGGAGAGGCCATACTCGTCGATATCAAGCAGTTCTAGGGCCTCTTTCACGATAGTGTCAGTCAGATCTTGTTTGTGAACTTGGGCGAAATCGCGCGCACGCTTTAAAAAGTAGTTAGCTGTGCGCGGGGTGTAGCGACTTCGTCGGGCGATCTCGCTGACCGCTTGGTCGGTTATCACTATACCTAGTATGCCGGCCGACCGGCGAACGATCTCTTCTATCTCCAGATCGGTATAGAACTCCAGTTTGAACGTTCCGCCGGAAAACCGAGAGCGAAGTGGGGAGGAAATACCGGCCACGCGGGTAGTAGCGGCAATGAGGGTGAACGGTGGTAACTCCAGTTGGATCGTGCGGGCGCTGGGTCCTTTGCCGAGAATAATGTCAAGCGAACCTGACTCCATGGCAGGGTAGAGAACCTCCTCGATCGACTTGTTAAGCCGGTGGATCTCATCAATAAAGAGAATGTCGCCGCTTGAGAGGTTGGTAAGCACCGAGGCAAGGTCGCCAACTTTCGTTATGGCCGGTCCGGAGGTTACCTTGAGTTGAGAATTGGTTTCCTTGGCTATGAGGTGAGCCAACGTTGTTTTCCCAAGCCCCGGTGGGCCGTAAAAGAGAATGTGTTCCGGAGGCTGGTCACGCTCTGTAGCCGCCTTTAGGAGAATAGAAAGGTTGTTTTTGATGCTGATCTGTCCGATATATTCGTCCCATGTACTTGGTCGGAGTGTCCTATCAAGGAAATGAGCGTCACTCGGTTGGGTGGGGGGTTGTCCGTTGAGTGTCATAAATCATTGACAATATATTTTCTTTATATTATACTAGCTTAATCGTTGATCTTTACGGACTCACTATATTAGTGAAGCTCGTCAAAGCCAGCTCATAAACCTCTCAGCAACAAAGTACTGCTTTGAGGTGTATCGCCAGGATTTCCGCGGTTCTCTCGCTTGTACGAGAGGTGACTGCAGTAATTGCTGAGTAATATCCCCGACTTTCTCCGTGAAAGGTGTTGCTGAGAGGTTTATGGTCTGGACGGCTTTAGAAGAACATTTTGTTCCGCGAGGCTTTCTTCAGTGAATCCTAGTTGCATTATACACAAAACACCCCGTTTGTCAGAGGGGTGTTTTGTTTTTATTGATCTTCTTGGGTTTCAGAGTAAATAAACAACCTATTCTTCGCTGTCTATATCAACCACTCGACGCAGTTCCTCCAGCGAGGTTATGCCTTTAAGTGCCTTTATAACGCCATCTTCGGCAAGTCTCGGAATGCCTTGTGGTTTTGCTGCCTCCCAGATCTCACGGATACTTGGATTGTCCCGGAGCGCCATCTCGATCGCCTTATCCCCAAGGATCGCCTCGTAAATACCCAGACGCCCCTTGTACCCGAGGTCGTTGCATTTATCACATCCGCCAGCTACCCACATTTTTTCTGTCTGCAGGTCAACAAGATACTTTTCGTTCTTTTCGCGCAAACTTGCCAGGAGTCGGTCAACGGTTTCTTTGTCTTTGCCCTCGATCACAGCTTCTTTTTTGCAGTCTTCACAAAGCTTTCGTACCAGGCGCTGGGCCATTGAGAGGGTGACCGCTGAGGTGATGACTTTTGCATCTACACCAAGGTCTATTAGACGCGGGAACGTACCGGCGGCATCATTTGTGTGCAGGGTAGAGAACACAAGGTGACCGGTCAGGGCCGCGTTGATCGCGGTGTTGGCGGTCTCCTCGTCACGGATCTCACCGACCATGATGATGTCCGGGTCCTGGCGCATCGCGGAACGTAGTCCGGCGAGGAAGTCATACCCGGCCTCATGGTTTACCTGGGTTTGCACGACTCCTTCTAGGTGGTACTCAACCGGGTTCTCGATCGTGAGGATCTTTACATCCAGCGAGTTTACCTCGCGGAGGAAAGAATAGAGCGTTGTTGTTTTTCCGGAACCGGTTGGACCGGTGTTCAGGAGCATGCCGTTTGGCTTCTGGATCTCTCGTTTGAATATCGTAAGCAGATCGGGCGGAATACCAAGGTCTTTAAGTTCCACCTGGATCGAGGACGGGTCAAGAATACGCATTACGATCGAGTCGCCACCCGGGGAGGGAATGACCGAAGAGCGGATCTGGATCTTTGCATTGCCGGCATCGATCGAGAACCGGCCGTCTTGAGCTTCGCTGGTAACGTTAAGCTTCATGCCTGAGACCAGCTTAAATCTAGCCATGAGGCTTTTGTAGGTCGGGTAGTCGATATCGGCGATCTTTTGGAGCACACCGTCAAGACGGTATCTCAGACGCACAGCTTCTTCTTCCGGCTCGATATGGATATCAGACGCACCGACAGCCAGCGCACCGCCAAGAACATGCTCGGTCAGCTCTGAGGTCTTGGTCATGGAATCCTTTTCGAGTGTTGTGGAGACGAGCTCTCCTACGTCTTGGATCGTTTTTACTTTTTCGCGGATCGCATCAATATTTTCATTTGAAATATCAACCGTTCCGCGTCGGGTTTTAAAGGAGGCGGATAGATCATCATAGGTTCGCCAGCCTTTCTCAAGACCGATCGTGGTTGTGAGAAAGGGGTTTACGACGTACCCTTTTTCTTTGAGGTCACTTAGCACTTTTTGCGTCTCCTCGCTATTTGGCTGACGCATCGCAATGCTGACCTTGTTGTTTACGATAGCGAACGGTACGAGTTTGGCTTTTTGAGATACTTCTTTGGGAACCAGCTGCATCGCGTCACCCTCGATGTTTTTCATGGTCAGATCAACAAACTCCATTCCGGTCTTAGCGGCCAACTGCTGGACGAAATCGTCCTCTTCGTCCGTACGGAGTTTGCTCAGCGTTCCTTCTTGGTTTTCGTCGTCAAATTGGATGATCATTTACCCTATAATATCGCGGTGTGAGTGATGGAACAAGGGAAATTAAGGTGAGGGGTTGAACCATGGGCGATGATAGGGGGCGATGACGGTGAAAAATATTAGAGTTAACTCTAATATAACTCTAATATTTTAGAGAATGCAGTGTAGTGTTCTTACGATCAGCATCTGTTGCTGGCGCAACAAATTATAAAAAAGCCGCATTGCTTGCGCAATGCGGCTGGTGAACGTACTTGGGAGTCTCGATTATTCGGAGGTCGTCCATTCGAAACCGCGGTCGTGGATCGTCTGGTTGGGACCTCCCACAACCTCGATCCGCTCTCCGGGCTGATCGCGTTCTTTGAGCGCATCAGCTTCGCTGGTGTAGCGATCGGATGAGGAGCTACCAGACGGGATCCGTTGACTCTCAACTCGCCGAGTGTCGTCACGAACCGGCACTCGAGCAGATTCGAGTCGCTGACGAGTGACAGTATATGCTTGTCCTTGAGCACGAAACTTTGCCGCATCGCGTTCGCCGATTGCTCCGCCGGCTTCCGACTCGCCGGGTTGAGCCACGTGCTCCTCAGCGTACATGAACTCAAGGTTTTGGTTGTGTTCCTGGCGGCTTTGCCTGGAGATGATGTCGGAAGTATTGTTATCCTCGCGAATGTTGTTGTCGGCGCCAGCATTGTCGGCGCGGATGTCGTTGGACGTACGGACCGTATCGAGATTACCTCTGTTTCTGGTTCGAACCGTATCTCGCTCGAGATCGTGCTCGTGGTCCTGCTCTTCGCGGTCCTTGTCGCGTTTGTGGTCGCGCTCCTCTTCGATATCGTCGAGAATAACGTCGGCAACCTTTTCGCCGATGTCATCGCCGAACCAGTCCTTGATATCATTCGCCTCGGCAGGTGCCGGGGAAACGAACGAAACGAAACTGAACGAGAGAATTGCCAGTGTGGTCAAGATCGTCGTACGCATAGCGCACCTCCTAAAAAGTGGTTTGTTTGATCTGAAACGAGCCCTCACATTTCTGGGTCTATTATACATCTATACAAATATTTGTCAAGACCCTGTAAACTCTCTCATGCACTGTTTTCTGTGCTACAATACGCTCAATGACGACCGTTTCGGAAGGTGAATTACAGGGCTTTGTTGAGCGTTTTTTGCAGGAGATATCAGAAAACACAGCGACTGACCGTACAAAATCGGTCGTTGTGGCTTTGTCCGGGGATCTGGGGGCCGGAAAAACCACCTTCACCCGTACGCTTGCCCGTGTTCTGGGTGTAACCGGACCGGTCACCAGTCCGACCTTTGTGATCGAGCAGGTGTATGACCTACCGGCTGACAAGAACTTTGGTCACCTGGTTCACATTGATGCGTACCGACTTGAGAGCTCTGAAGACCTCCGAAGACTTGGCTGGGATGACATTGTTGCAGATCCGGCTAATTGTATTGTGGTTGAGTGGGCACAGAAGGTTGCAGATATACTACCTGAGGATGCGGTGTGGTTGATGTTTGAGGTGGTGGGAGAGAAGGAGAGGGAAATAACTACAGGACCTCAAATCAAACACTGAATACCGGATACCGGATACTGAATACAGACTACCGAACTAGTTATGTCACCAAAAACTAAAAAATCTGCAAAGAACGAACAAGACAAAAAGCGTCTGGTCTTGCTCGACGCTCATGCGATCTTGCATCGCGGGTATCATGCCCTGCCGGCCTTCTCGACCACGAAAGGTGAGCCCACCGGTGCGCTCTACGGCCTCTCGACCATTCTCGTGAAGCTCATTGGCGATCTTAAGCCGGATTATATTGTCGCCTGTTACGATCTTCCCGAGCCAACTCATCGCCACGAAGCATACGATGCTTACAAGCAGGGACGAAAAGCGACTGACGAAGAGCTCATCTCGCAGATCATCAATTCGCGCGAGATATTTGCGGCGTTCGGTATTCCGATGTACGAGGCGCCGGGTTTTGAGGCAGATGATCTGCTTGGTACAGCCGTTGAGCAATTCAAGGAGAGAGATGACATTGATATTGTGATCGCGTCCGGAGATATGGATACCATGCAGCTTGTCGATGATAAGCGGGTGCAGGTGTATACGATGAAAAAAGGGATTCAGGACACCGTAATGTACGACGAAGATGCGGTGAAGGCGCGGTTCGGGTTTGGCCCAAAGCTTCTGCCTGACTACAAAGGTTTGGCCGGTGACCCTTCCGACAATATCCCCGGCGTTGCCGGCATAGGAGAGAAAACGGCAACACTGTTGATACAGGCGTTCGGAAGCATTGAAAAGATCTATAAAACGCTTAAGAAAAGCCCCGAGAAATTCGAAGAGGCGGGGATAAAGAAGCGAGTGGTTACGTTACTAGAGGAAAACAAAGACGAGGCAGAGTTTTCGAAAATGTTGGCCACGATCCGGCTTGACGCACCGGTCGAATTCACGCTTTCCGACCGCGAATGGCGTGACGGTATTGATTTTGAAAAGACCCGGGAGGTTTTCCAGCGTTTTGAGTTTCGTAATCTCGAGCAACGTCTGCGGGAGGTGATCGCAACCGAAGACGAGCGGACAAAGATGGAGGAAGAAAAAGAGCAGCGTGCTCAGGTGCAGAAGAGCGACATCAACCAGGACGAGCTTGCCGAGACCGCTATTGCGCTGTGGCTTGTAAACTCAAGTACCACCTCGCCTACACTCGAGGATGTACTTGCGTACGCGAATGCGACAGCGTTTGCAGAGGCGCGGGAGGTGATATTCCAAAAGCTTAAGGAGAACGAACTCGAAAACGTGTTTTATCAGATCGAGAAGCCGATCATTCCCATTGTGGCAAAAATGAGAGAGCGCGGCATAGTGATCGATCGCACATATCTCGCTGGCTTATCAGAGAAGTATCACATAGAACTCGATCGGATCGAGAAAAAGATTCACACTCTGGCCGGCCGGGAGTTTAATATCAATTCACCAAAGCAGCTCGGCGAGGTGTTGTTCGACGAGCTGAGTCTCGCGCCTAAAAATCATCGTAAAACTTCCACCGGTGCTCGCTCGACAGCTGAGTCAGAGCTTAGAAAACTCGAAGGCGAGCACGAGATCATCGATTGTATTCTCCAGCACCGCGAACTTTCTAAACTTTTAGGGACGTATATTGATGCAATTCCCGACGGTCTTGATACACATGATAGGCTTCATGCTGAATTTCTTCAGGCCGGCACAACCACCGGTCGGATGTCCTCGCAGAATCCGAACTTGCAGAATATACCGATCCGGACCGAGCTTGGTCGGAATATTCGCAATGCGTTCGTGGCAAGCGAGGGATATGTTCTCGCCGCACTTGATTACTCGCAGATCGAACTTCGAGTATCTGCGTTTCTTTCGGGCGATGCTAAATTAATTAAAGCGTTCAAGGATCGTGAGGATATTCACACGGCTGTTGCGGCGGAAGTGTTCGAGGTTCCTGTTGAGGAGGTTGATAAGGAAATGCGTCGGAAGGCCAAGGTGATCAACTTCGGGATCATTTACGGCATGGGCGTAAATGCCCTGAAGACCAATCTCGGTACTGACCGCAAAGAAGCCCAGCAGTTTTACAATCGCTACTTTGAGAAGTTCAGTGGATTGGCAAAATATCTGGAGCACTTAAAAGATGAGGCGCACCAGCAGGGCTACAGCGAAACGCTCTTTGGCCGTCGTCGTTATTTTGAAGGTCTTGATTCACGTCTTCCGCAAGTGCGGGCCGGTGCGGAGCGCATGGCGATCAATGCGCCGATCCAGGGAACCGCTGCTGATATTCTCAAGATCGCTATGAAACGTGTTGACGAAAAATTGTGTGAACGCGCTGACGACAAGCAGACGTATCTTTTGCTTCAGGTACACGATGAGCTCGTCTACGAGGTGCCGGAAGGTTTGGTCGACCAGATAGTACCACTGATCGAGGAAGCAATGGAATCGGTCCTGAGTGAAGAAGAGACAAAAGGTGTTCCTTTAGCAGCCGAGGCAGAAGTTGGTAAGAATTGGGGTGAGATGAAGTCGATCGAAAACGAAGGATAAGAACATATGCTTTACATTCTCTACGGTTCAGATTTTCAAAAGCGAAATACCAAGCTTAACCAGCTCTTGTTAGGTTTGGAGAAAAAACGCCCGAACGCGGAGCTTTTTAAACTCGACGAGATGGATATTAGCCCGGTACGACTCGAGGAGTTGGCCGGTTCACAGGGGTTATTTGATAGCAAATACATTGTTCAGATCGATCAGGTGATGGATATAGCTGATGCGCGTGAGACGGTTCTCGAGAGCGCGAAGTCCCTCGGTGAGTCAGAAAATGTTTTTATTATTGTGGAGAACGAACTTTCAAAAGCGGTTCTTAAAAGGCTTGAGAAACACGCTGAACGGGTCGAAGAGTTTTCTAAAAAGAAGGAAGGGAAAAAAGAGTTTAATACCTTTGCGCTCGCTGATGCACTCGGCAAGCGAGATCGCAAAGCGCTCTGGGTGGAGTATCAGAAGAATTGTCGGGAGCTCAAGGCACCAGAGGAAATACACGGTGTTTTGTTCTGGCAGCTTAAGTCAATCGCTATCGCACAGCAAACAAATTCAGCTGAAGAGGCAGGAATGAAAGCGTTTCCGTATTCCAAAGCAAAGGGGTTTGGGAAGAACTATACTGACAAAGAGTTGTACGATCTCCTCGGTGATCTTGTTGAGCGCTACCATCTGGCTCGCCGAGGAGAAGGTGATATGTCGACACAGTTGGAGCAGTTTGTGCTTACCGTGTAAGGGGTTTACAGAAACATTTCATGTCCGCCCGGTAGCCTGCCTGCCGGAAGGCAGGGAATCGCCTCTCCCTTCGGTCGAAATGCGCTAAAAACATAGTCGCAAGCCTGTCTGCCAACAGGCAGGCTCCTTGTTTTTAGGCACCTTCGGTTCGATTCCTTCCCAAGCATACAAAACAAAGGCACGGGAGAAAACCCGTGCCTTTGTTTTGTTGTCCGCCCGGTAGGAATCGAACCTACGACCGTCTCCTTAAAAGGGAGCTGCTCTACCGACTGAGCTACGGGCGGAAGTGAGGACGATCAGAAATATATCATATATATTTATGTTTCGTCCGAATGCACCGCCCGAAAGATTTTCTTACGGGCGGGAATGAGCGGTATCGCGCGAGAGCTAGCTCTCGCATGATCCGCGATTGACCGTTCGCAAGCTTTGCTTACGGGCGGGTAATTTGCGGCAAGAGTATTATTGCTCTTGCGTTGATTTCAATTTATAGCATAGAATAGAGAGCGTTTCAATTATGGCCACTTATTTATTACTCCACAACATTCGCTCCACCTACAATGTCGGTTCTATTTTTCGGACAGCTGATGCTGCCGGTGTTGAGAAAATATTTCTGACCGGCTACACGCCAACACCGACCGATCGACACGGACGGACGCGAAGCGACATTTCCAAGACCGCATTAGGCGCCGAAGGTTCTGTTGCGTGGGAGTATCATGCTCAGCCCGGGCCACTCGTAAAGGAACTAAAAGATCAAAGCGTTCGGGTGGTGGGTGTTGAGCAGGATGAGCGGTCAATTCCGCTTACGAAATATTCATCTCAGAAAAAAGAATTGCAAGATATTTGCTGGATCTTAGGAAACGAAGTGCGGGGCATATCTTCTCAGTTGCGCCGTCAGTGCGATGAGCTCGTCGAGATACCGATGTGCGGAAAGAAAGAATCACTCAATGTTTCAGTTGCTGCCGGTATTGTACTTTTTTGTTGATAGTTACTCGTCTTGTTCGCGATGTTTAAAAAGCCACTTTACTGCAGGTCGGCCAACAAAATAGATGCCAAGGGTGACGGCCAGTAATGCAGTAAGCGCGATCTGGAGGCCAAATGCTGTATCTTCTAGCGTTGCAAGACCGGCACCCAAAACAAGACCGATCACCGTAAGCAGTAGAATCCAGACAATGTTGCTTAGTAGTACAACAAGGGCGTATTGCCAAAGCGGAACTCGGTATATTCCGGCCAGGAGCTGAAAGACCATTCGGGTGCCGAATAAGAATTTTGAATAAAATAACACGCGGAGTTTATGTTGTCTAAAGAACTCATCAAACGGTTTTGCTCGGTCGAGTCTAGACCGTACGTATCGATAGTGCGCTAATCGCTCTTTCGGAATAAGGAGACCGAGCGTATACCAAAAAGTGTCGGCGAGCAGGGCTCCGCATAGTGTAAATATAAGCACAAGCTCTAGATCCAGGCGCCCGGTATAGCCAAGATAAATACCCGGAAGCACGAAAGCCTCGCCTAAAAAAATAACTCCTATAGTGTAGGCGAAATAAAAGTAGACGATTGCTGGAAATGAGAACATTATAAAAATGATCAAGACCTAAAGACCGCCATCTGCATTATCTGCTTGCTCGGGAGAAAGATAGTTTGCGTTTGGTGAACCAGTACACACCGGCATAGGAAAGGAGGGTGACAATAAGTGTTGCTGTGGCGGCGATGCCGGCACCGGTCATAACATCTTTAAGTACGTCAATGCTGGCGCCTAGGATGACACCGAACACGGTGGCCACACCAAACCACACGAGTGTGGCAGAGGTGCTCGCGAGGATGTAATGGCGATATGGTACATGGTTCATTCCGGCGAGCACCTGAAAGAAGATGCCGGTACCAAATAAAAACTTAGAAAGAAAGATCATTCGCAGCTTATGTTTGTCGTAAAAAGGTTTAAGCTTTTCTGCTCGTGCTGTTTCTCGTTGGATGAGTCGGTAGCGCATCAGACGCTGCTTTGGAAAGCGGCGACCTATACAGTACCAAAATGTATCTGAGAAAAGTGATCCAAGCAGAGCTACACCAAGAACGCTTAGAAGAGCAATGCCGCTCATATAGCCGAGATAAACAGCAGGGATAAGCGTGATCTCACCGGCAGAGATCATGCCAACAAAGAGAGCGACAAAAAAATATTTAGTTATCCAGGTGGGGAGCATAAGGATATTCTTAGCATTTTATTAGGTGTTGGCGGTTTTTTGGCAAACAGGACAAAAATGCGCGCTTCTGCCACCAACAACAATTCTCTTTATTATACCAGAACATCCGCGACGTGAGCAGGGGGCGTCTTTTTTTCGATAAACTTGGTGAAAATTCTGATATTGGCCTTTTTCTCCGTAAATATTACGGTAATCTGAATCGGAATCCCCACCTGTCTCAATGGCGCGGGCCATTACTTTTTTGAGTGACTGGTGGAGCTTTGTTAACTGTAGGTCACTGAGTTTCTGAACATCGGTTTCCGGATGTATGCTACTCATCCAGAGTGCTTCGTCGGAGTAGATGTTTCCCACCCCGGCAAGGACCGACTGATCCATTAGAACTGTTTTGATCCGCCCGCTTTGTTTCCGGCGGATCCGATCACGGAATGTTTTCGGGGATAGGTCGAACGGGTCAGGGCCAAGAGCTGAAATGTCACTGACGGTGTCTATAGTAGAAGTAGGAAGAAGTGTTATTTTTGCAAATTTACGCACATCAGAGAGAACAAGGTGCTTGTCGTTGGAAAGAGAAAAGACAAGATGGATAAACCGATTATATGGATCCCAGAGCGGGGAGTCTTTTTCTGCGACCGGAACCCACTTCTCGCCACGCCAGTTTTCAGGAACTCGTTTTGCACTCTGTAGATCTTTGGTTTTTGTATACCTGCCGTACATTACATGCCCTGTCATCTTCATATGGATCAGTATCGTGCGGTCGTTCGTGAGCTCGATCAATATATTCTTTCCGCGGCGCGTGGCATTGGTGATAGCTGCGCCGATGACGGCACGTTTGAATGTGCGGTAAAAACGCTCGCTTTTGAGGGTGTCGGTTCGATGGGTTGCGTCGACATGAATATCCGACCAGACGTCAGTGATCGTTGTTCCAACTAATTCCTTTCGAATCTGCGTAGTAGTTGTATGCACCTCGGGGAGTTCAGGCATATGAGCAGTATCTAGATTGAGTATGTGGTAATTAGTACTCTAGTTTAGTGTTGATTAAAAGCGTAACATCCAGCAGGTGTTATACAGCAACATATATTACCTACCTCTCAACTTTGCAAGTTCTTCTCGCGCTACTTCAGCATCACTCCACGGAGTTTTTGTGTTATTTGCTTCCATGATGTACGGGTCGGTACCTTTGCCGGTGATGAGAACAACAATGTTTTTGTTTTGCTCACCCTCTGTAGCTTTTGTGAGGGAGGAAGCTTTTTGCAGGGCTGTATGAATAGCCTCTCGTCGATCCATAATGATCGCACACGGTTTTTTGGTGATGCTTGTTTTCATTTCCTCAACGATCGATCGAGGGTCTTCATCGTACGGGTCTTCGTTCGTGAGGATGATCTCATCGCAATGAGTATCAGCGATCGTACCCATACTTTTTCGTTTCCAGGTGTCGCGTCCGCCGCCGGCGTTGCCAAGCACGCATACTTTTTTTGTTTTAGGAAATGTTTCGTAGAGTTGTTTGAGTGAGTCAGGGGTGTGGGCGTAGTCTATAAAAACACGAAAATCTTGTCCCTCGGTGATCTCCTCTACTCTGCCCGGTGTCCCGGTATAGGTCTCGATAGCTCGTTTAGCTGTTTCTACCGGTATGCCAAAGGTACGCAGACAGGTGAGAGCCGCGAGAATATTGGAGAGATTGAAGGCGCCGAGCAAAGGTGAAACCATAGATGTTTCTTCAAAGATAAATTCGAGACCGTTTTCACTGGTTGAGTATGGCTGTGCGTCTGCAAGCGAGAAAAGAACCGGTGAGCAACTGGAGCCCGCTGCGGTTACGAACTTGCTGTGTTCAGGGTCATCTGCGTTAGCAACTATATACTTAGGGGTTTTTGGTGAGCGCGCGAGCCCGCGGGCTATATCAAGTTTTGCTTCTCGGTACTGCTCAAAAGAGCCGTGCGATTCGATGTGCTCAGGGTGAAGGTTGGTGAAGATGAGTGCATCGAGTTCAATAAAACGGTGGCGGAACTGCTTGGCTCCTTCGGAGGTTAATTCAATAACTGCATAGGTACAACCGGTGTTTACCGCTTGACGCATGGTCCGCTGAAGAAAGAATCGTCCCCGAACTGATGTTTTAAAGAGGTTCCGCTCTGATCGTTCGGCAACCTTTATGCGAACTGTATTTGTGAGGACGGTCGGATGGCCGTTTTCTTCTAGGATAGCGTTAAGTAATTCTGTAGTAGTTGTCTTCCCTTTGGTTCCGGTTACAGCAATGACAGTGAGGTGTTTTGATGGGTTACGGTAAACAAGGTATCCCAAAAAAGCTAGTGAGAAATGATACGCCGGCTGGAAAAAATGAAACACACTCTTCGGGATCAGTTTTTTTATGGAGAATAAAATGTCATCGAGTTGCATACGAGAAATGTTAGGCGCCCATGTTTTTAAGCGCTTCCTTAATACGCTCACCGGTGTCGGTAATGTCAGTTGGAAGGTTGCGTACAGCGTCGCGCGCCTCAGAGGCAGAGTAGCCTAATGAGGTAAGTGCTTCAAAGGTTTCACTATCGGTATCGCGGTACGTACCCGCTTCTTCGTCGACTGCTTCGAGCTTGCCACGCAATTCCAGCACGATCTTTTCAGCATTTTTTTTGCCAATGCCGGATACCTTTACGAGGTGGGAGGTGTCGCCGGCTGCGACGGCGTTCTTTAGGGCATTAGCATCGGCAACGTTAAGAATACCCAGAGCGCTTTTAGGACCGATACCGGAGACAGTGAGGAGGAGTTCAAAGAGCTGCACGTTCTCTTCGCTGGTAAATCCATAAAGATCGAGTGAGTTCTCTCGTACTGCTAGATGCGTCCAGAGCGTGATGTGCTCACTATGAGCGGTGTTGAGCGCAATGTCACTCGGGCAGTATACAACATAGCCAACACCGCCCGTGTCAATAACGAGTGAATTAGCGTTTTGAGATATGACAGTGCCGGTGAGTACGCGGATCATGGCTTTATCATAACTTGTGAAGAGCGAAACTGGAAGCGCGCGCAAAAACAGTTCGTTGACAGTTATTAGTGTTTTACGTATAACAATTATGGATAGTACATGCATGATATTCATTTCCTTCTAGATAAGGAGAGTCGCGTGACTACATCTTTGAATGGCGATAAGTTTTCGAAGTCGGTAGAAGCTCAGCTTCGGAGACTCGGTTTCAGGGCTGACGAACAGTGCGGCCGTCGGTACTGGGTGCGTGAGAAGAAAGACATATGGGACATATGGGTGTTCCGTAAAGCCGGCGTGTTCATTGTTCGACGACGACGGCGTCCGTGGATGAGGCGCTCCGGTCAATACAGGTGGCAGACTGCCAAGGAGGAGAAGGCGCTGGACTGGGTCCGCGGCTGGATCAAGGAAGAAACAGACGGAACACTTTCCCGTAAACGGAGTAGATTCTTTGCTCGCCAATGCTTGCCGAGACCCGTCAATCAGGTCTGAAGCCCGTTTCCACACCAGCAAGACGTCGAGGTATCCTCGACGTCTTTTTATTTATATACAAAACCTGCTTGTACACTTCTAGAAGTGTACAAGCTTTTCCTTCCTGGAAAACGCCGTTCGGATTCTCACACGTCTGTTTCGGAGGGTGCAGAGAGGTCCTTTATGCTATGAGTAATCAGTAGCGATCTCTCTCGGACATGTTGCCTTTTTTGATCAGGTGATGTAGGATACTCGCGTATGCCAAATCTACAGGCAAGTAAAAAATCACTTCGAGCTGATCGGAAAAAAACCGTATTTAATCAGCGAAAGAAAGTTTTAATGAAAAAAGCGATCAAAAAAGTTCGCGACCTTACTATTGCCGGTGATGTGAAGGAGGCGCAGGAGAATCTGCCGGCTGCCTACGAGGCGATCGACAAGGCCTTGAAGCGAAAGGTTATTAAGAAAAACACTGCCGCACGCAAGAAATCAAGACTGGTAGGTGCGATCAAGCGGGTGCAGGAGTAAGTTAACCTTTATACAAAGATCAATAAAAATAAGACACCGTTCGGTGTCTTATTTTTTATTAAATTTGGTGTACTTAATTTTCTGATGCCCCGCTGGCTGGCGGAGAACTAGAAAAAGAAGTGCTCCCGGCAGGAATCGGCCCCGCGAGTTCTAAGTATTTTGCTTCGCTCAAACAAATAAGGCTTCTTGTGTTTTCTTCGAAAACATCCGCGAAGCGAATGTGTGCTTTTTTGGATACGGAACGTTACACTTGCAAAAAACACACATTCGCCTGGCCGGCGCCTCACATCGCTACGCGATATGTTCCGGCGCTTCGATTCCTGACGAAAGTGCAGAAATGCACTTTCTCCGGAAACACAAATTAAAAAAACCAGGTAAAACCTGATTTTTTAATTTGTGCTCCCGGCAGGAATCGAACCTACATTACGAGCTCCGCAAGCCCGCGTTCTATCCGTTGAACTACGGGAGCAAATGAGGGGTATCGCGCAAAAGCATACTCTCTGGCAAGTGAGGGATACGAGAAAACTCGTTTTCATCGTATCACGAACGAAGTCAGAGAAAGCTATGCGACTTTGTTTTCTTTTGAACAGCTTTGCTTACGGGAGCAAGGCTTGCGTCAACGCGATAAACTGTATCCTGAAACGAATGCGCTGTAAAGCAGGGCTTTGCTGTTAGAACAACTAAAAGCCCATCCACTCCATGATTTTTTGCGAAAGTGGTTCAAACAACTCTTCCTCATCCACAAAATCAAGCATGTAGTCGGTAACATCTTCCGGATCCACCTCTTCTTCATTGATCGGAATAACAATGAGTGGCATGAGTATCTTATGAGATTTAGCCAGTAGTTTTGGTCCTTCCTGGCTCTCTTCATCGTTTTCTACCCAAAATGATTCAAGAGTGTTAAATGGATATAGTTTTTTGTTGATTACTACGCCTCGACTCGTGATAGCAATATTCATTTCCGCAGGACCGTTGAGCGACTGGATCATCAACGCAATTGCGGCTATAACGATCAGGATTGCAAACAAAAAGTTTCCGAAAATAATAGATGCCATCGCAATAGAAAGAGCAATAAGTCCAACTGCCCAGTACCAATCAGCTGTTTTGTTTAGATGCTCATGCTCTAGCGTTGACCACTCAAGTTTTTCAGGAAGGTCAGGGTGCGAGTGCACCAAGGTATGAGTTGACTGAGGTGATCGTGCCATAGATAGATATTATTATATCACACACACGCATGCAGCAATCAACGTTTTCGATACCGTTTCTTAGATGAATATAGATATTACAAAACCTAATTATTGTGGCGAGTGCTTCTCTTTGGTAAGATGGCGTAGATGGAGAATATTAATGATTCGACGCTTGTAACACTGCTTGCTATTGTTGTGGTTACCTTGCCGTTTAAAGGAACAGCATTATGGATGGCGGCACGTCGATCACACATGAGGTGGTTTATCGTGCTGTTGATCGTTAACAGCCTTGCTATTCTCGAAATCATCTATATATTCTTTATTGCGAAGCAGTACACTGTTGAAGTGGAAGAAACGAATGCTGATTCGAGACACTCGTCGTCAGACATTGAAAAATAACATACGGAGGGCTGCGCCGAATGGCTAAGGCACCGGTCTTGAAAACCGGCGGGTTCACGCCCTTGTGGGTTCGAGTCCCACGCCCTCCGCACCGAGATTATTTATGAGTTTGCTCACTTGCTACTGCATACCGAATACGAGATACTGAATACTGTATGAAATATCTCGGTATCGACTTCGGCACAAAGAAAGTTGGTCTTGCTCTCTCAGACGAGTCAGGAACATTTGCGAATCCATTGAAAGTGATCCCGAATAATGATGATCTCGTTAATGAGATCAAACGATTATGCGCAGAGCACGAGGTTTCGGTGATCGTGCTTGGTTTATCAACAAATTTTAAAGGAGAGGATAACCCGGTAATGAAAGAAGCGCGTCAGGTGAAGGAGGTGCTTGAACGAGATGAAGCAGTCAAGGTAGAACTTGAACCGGAATTTCTTACTACTGCACACGCCGCGCGCACCGAAGAAAACAAAGCCACGCTCGACGCTTCTGCAGCAGCGTTGATACTCCAGAGTTTTCTTGATCGCCACAAGGAATAGGTTTTTCTTGTGCGCATAAGCAGGTTTTGAAACGCACGCACCTGCGTTATAATACCTCTATGACAAGCAACGAGTTCCTGCACTTTTTTCCAGCACCAACATTTCTTCAGATGCCGACTGCCGGGCTTGATATTGCTGATGGAGAAATACGTTTCATTGAGCTTCGCGAAGACCGCGGAGTTCTTGGGCTTCAAAATTACGGGATGCAAAAGATAGCTAATGACGTGATCGAAGAAGGCTCTATTGAGAAAAAAGAGGAACTTGTAGCAGCTCTTACAAAAATCCGCGAAGAGAACGGTCTTAAGTTTGTGCGAGTCTCTCTCCCCGAAGAAAAATCATACGTATTTCATACAACAGTTCCGTACGCTGCAAACCCTGATGAAATGCGAGACGCTATTAGCTTCACGATCGAAGAAAACGTTCCTCTGTCAGCGGAAAATGTAGTGTTCGATTACAACGTGATAGGTAGAAAGTCCGTAAAGGTATCGGAAGATGTGGATGTTGCTGTCTCGGCACTCCCGATCAATGTTGTAGAAATGTATATTGATGTAATTCGATCAAGCGGGTTACGCCCGATGTCACTTATGGTTGAGTCGCAAGCTATCGCGCGATCGGTGGTCCCAAAGGAAAATCCAAATTCATTCTTGGTTATAAATATCGATACGGAAACATCGGTGGTATATATCGTAAATAATAATACAGTACACTTCACGTCAGCGTTTCCTACAAAAAATGCAGGTTCAAGTGTTTTAACTTCTAGCACTTCGATCACCCAAGAAGGGGAGCTTGTTGATAATAAGGAAGATTCAATAAGTGAAGAAGATACTTTTTTCTCGAATGCGTCTGAGATACTTGCTGAAGTAAAGCGAGTGTATGATTATTGGCATTCGCGTGGCATCGGGTCACAAAAGGACAACCAAGTGAAAAAATTTCTTATATGTGGAGATCACGCCCTCGATAAACAGTTTCAGAAAAAGCTTGCTGAAACATTTTCGGTTGATGTTGAGACCGCGAATGTCTGGATAAACGCGATGACATTTGACGAGTCTGTACCAGAGATACCTGTTGATGAAGCACTGCGGTATGCTGCCGCGATCGGTTTGGCACTTCCTCAAAATATATGATCAACCTGCTACCAGAGAGTGAGAAAAAACGAGTTCGCCGCGAATATAATGTGCGCCGCATGGTTGTCGTGGTTATTTTTGCGTGTGTGACCGGTGTTATTGTCGGTATTGCGTTGCTGCCATCCTATATGCATGTGCAGGCGCGTAAACAAGCACTTAGCCAAGAACTTGATCATCTGGAAAGATCAACAGACAGTAAAAGATCGCAAGAGTATGCAGAACGTCTTGAACGCGCGAATCAAATGATATCTATTCTGACTCCACACAAAAATTACATTCCGGCCTATGTCCTCATAGAGAATTTAGTTGATAACCTGACGGAAGAGGTAAGATTACGCGGTATGAGTTACGAGCGCAAAATCACAGAAGATGGTGAGCGCAGTATCCTTTTGTCAGTGACCGGTGTTGCTGCGGATCGGGACGCTCTCACCGCGTTAAAACAAGCACTCGAAGAAGTTTCGTATTTCGATGAAGTTGATCTACCGATCTCGAATTTTGCGGAGCGAGAGAATATTGAGTTCTCCATGACCTTAACCGGAACCCTCTAACACATATGTCCTCGAGTATAAAAACATTATCAATATCATGTCTTGTCGTTCTCGTTGTGAGCGGTATTGTGATCGGTTTTTTCTACGAGATACGATCAGTGAACAGTGAAGCGAATGCTATTGCAGAACAGGTGAGGGTTGAGCGTGAGCGTCAGCAACGTTCAGAGTCAGTACAGGAAACACTTGAGAACAACGTTCAAGAGATCAACAGTCTTGGCTCATATATTGTGGGTGCAGATGAAACACCTGATTTCTTGAGCATGGTGGAAGAAGTTGGCACACAAAGCGGGGCCACTATCAGTACAGAATCAGTAGAGACATTGGATGAGGACGAATCAGATCAAGGGGAGCTTTTACAGATGAACGTAGTGATCTCCGGAAGTTGGCAGGAGGTATACCGTTCGGTCGCTCTAATAGAAACATTGCCATTCAAGATCACGGTGACTGCTTTTAATTTTTCTCAGAAAAGCACCGGAGAAGAAGAGGGCCCTGCTATTCAGTGGGAGGCAAAGGTAAAATTAGATGTCGTTAAATTAACTTCAACTCTATAATTATGTTCGCTCGTATTAAAAAACAACTACGCGCAGTGATCCCGCAAGGCAAGGGGCGGGGTACCGGTGCGCACCCAATGTTTCAACCGGAGCATGACTGGCAGATCATGAGCGCTGCGTTTATTGTAGTAAATGTAGTGGTCGCCGTTATTGCGTGGTATATGTACATTCAGGTAGAGTCAGGAACCTTTTTTGCGAGCACTGTTGTGCAGGAAGAGAATAGCAGTGCTCAACTTCAAAAAAATGAACTGACAAATATCATTGAACATTACGAGCAAAAAAAGAGACGTTCCGGTGAATTTCAACGCGAAGCCGAGGTCATAATTGACCCTTCAGAGTAATGGTAGTATGGTTTTGGGGCTTGCTTATTGAGTGAGCAGAATTTGCTCCCGTAAGTAAACTTGCTCTGACAACGCTCGGACGGTACGTAAACGCGTTTCCGACCGCTCCTCGCTTGTCAGAGTAAGCGAAGCTTTCGAAAGCTACATTCGCGGATCATGCAAAAGCAAGCACCACCAGGGCACTTCTTGTTTTCTAATTCACAGCGAAGCTGTTCATAAGAAAACAAAGTCGCATAGCTTTCTCTGACTTCGTTCGTGATACGATGAAAACGAGTTTTCTCGTATCACTCACTTGTCAGAGAGTATGCTTTTGCGTGATGCCGTTCACTTGCTCCCGTAAGCGAAGCTTTCGGGATCTGCGTTCGAAGAAAATAGAAGTAAACTTCAATTTTGCTTCTCACTTGCTCCCGTAGTTCAACGGATAGAACAAGGGGCTTCTATCCCCTCAATGTGGGTTCGATTCCTACCGGGAGCACAATGAAACACACGGATGTTTTTGAAAAAAACATCCGTGTGTTTCGTATTTTGGAGTAGGAATCGAACCGGGAAGGGGTCGGGGAACGGTAGTTCCCCGTGAAGGAAAGGTGGAAAAACCGTGGGTTTTCCAGATGTTCTTTCCTGCCGGGAGCACTACCAGAGTACTTCTTTATTTCTAACTCGCTTCCGCTCATAAGGGCTAAAAGTCGCACAACCAGAGCACCTCTTAAAATATCCCACCGTAACAAACTGTCGGCAAAACCAGTCTTCACTAGCAGGCGTTTCATGTTCCTTCAAATATAAAGGATGCCAAGATGGTGAAGAAGAAGGTAAAAGCGAAAGTCGGCGAGAACAGATCTCCTCAGCTAACGGGTGAACAAATACAGTATATCGAAGAGAGAATAGCCAGTATTGGATCGGCAAAGCGTTCGCTCGATGAGTTGCAGGCGCAAATGGATCAGCAGATCGAAGAGGTTCGCGAGTCGTTCCGATCACGAACACAGCAGAGTGCTACTGTGGTTCAGGAAAAGCTAGATGAGCTCTATCAGTTCTGTGAGGAGAACGCCGAGGCGGTTACTCAGGGCGGACTTCAGCAAAGTGTGAAGGTAAGCAACGGGCAACTTGGTTGGAGATTAGGGAATACCACCGTGGAAGTAATAGAAGCTGAAGATTCGGTGATAGCTCGTATCAAGCAGCGCAGTCTAAGTCGAAAGTTGTTGATACAGACTCCGCGACTGAACAAGATAGCTATCAAAGCTTTTCTGGAAGCCGGTTGCCGCATTAAGGGTGTTGTGCTCAAAACACCTCAGCGGTTCTTCGTAAAGCCCTCTGAGACCGTGGAAGGGGTCTCGAAAGATGTTCAGACACTTCAAAAGCTCTCCGGCAAAAAGTAAGGAGAAAGGCGAAGAAATATAAGCAACCCTTGCGGTTGCTTTTTGTGTGGAGAATCCGGTCATTGCAGCTTTTTAATTTGTGATATACTTCTATCCCAACAACACAAGTGAGTAGATAAAGAGGAAGAGGGTGTAATTCCCCACAGTCGCGCTACTGTAAAGTCAGACCTTCTTTATCGAACTTTTCCAAAGCTCACCGTGACGCGCGTTTCGTCGACTTTCTATATATAAGTCGAATTAACGTGTGCACGAAGTGCACACGTTTTCTGTTAAACAGAAATGGGCGCTGTTGGTTTATCAGTAACTTCACTTATATGAAAATCACTGAAGTTCGGAAACGCAATGGCTCTGTTCAGGTATTTGATAGCAGTAAGATCACCAAGGCAGTTACAAAAGCGTTTGATGCGATTGAGGGTGGCAGCAACGCTGACGCGACAAAGGTGGCAAAAAATGTTGAAAAAAAGGTGGTAGAGATGTGTGAACAGGATGCAAAGCTCCCTGATAGTTCACCGAAGAAAAAATGTAAAGACGGAAAACCTTCAGTAGAGGAGATCCAGGATCTGGTCGAAGAAGCGCTTATGGAAATGGAGTTTTATGATGTCGCTAAGGCGTATATCTTGTACAGGAATAAACGAAAGGAGATGCGTGAGCGAGACCTTTTTCGCAAACGGATCAACCTTAAGCCGTATGAATATCCGGAACTCGTGGAATACGTTGATGCTATACGGCATTCGTACTGGATCCATACCGAATTCAATTACACAAGTGATGTGCACGACTACAAGGTAAATATCACGGACATAGAAAGAAGCGCTCTTAAAAATGCAATGCTGGCCATTGCTCAGATCGAAGTGGCGGTCAAAACGTTCTGGGGAGATCTCTATAAAAAAATGCCAAAGCCGGAGCTTGGCGCGGTCGGGTACACCTTCGCTGAAAGCGAGGTGCGGCATATGAATGCGTATTCTCACCTCCTTGAGATCCTCGGTCTCAATAATGAATTTGAAGACCTCGTTGATGTGCCGGTTATACAAGGCCGGGTTGCGTATCTTGAAAAAGTGGTTGCGCTATCTCGGACCGATGACAACAAAGAATACACACAGGCAATTCTCCTATTCTCTCTCTTCGTTGAACATGTGTCGTTGTTCTCACAGTTTCTGGTAATGATGTCATTCAATAAATACAAGAACCTTTTTAAGGGCATCTCGAATACTGTTGAGGCCACATCGAAAGAAGAACAGATCCACGGACTCTTTGGTATCGACCTTATCAATACGATTCATCGCGAACACCCGGAGTGGTTTGATGATAGAACAAAAGCTCTCATTGAGAATATGACACAGGAAGCATTCAAGGCAGAGGAGGGAATAGTCGATTGGATCTTCGAGGCAGGAGAGCTTGATTTTCTACCGAAAAAGGACGTGAAAGAGTTTATAAAGCAAAGGCTCAATAATTCACTGGTGAGTATTAAAATGAAGCCGCTCTTTGAAGTGGATGAAGAGATCGTTTCGTCTCTCAGCTGGTTCGATGAAGAAGTGATCGGCACAAAGCACGTCGATTTCTTTGCAAAGCGGTCAATTAATTACAACAAACGAAAAAGCAGCATAACGAGCGCTGACCTTTTTTAGCATTTTAAAACAGATCTGTATGGAGAAAAAACAAGACTTTTATTGGCTCAATGAAAACAGTATTGCATTCTTGGAGCGGGGGTATTTGCAGGAAGGTCAGAGTGCACAAGAGCGCATCCGAGAGATAGCCGACACCGCTGAACGGTATCTCGGCAAAGAAGGGTTTGCCGACAAGTTCTATGACTATATGGCAAAAGGGTACATCTCTCTCGCGTCTCCTGTGTGGTCGAATTTCGGGATCGACAAAGGGCTTCCGATCAGTTGTTTTGGTTCGTATGTGGGCGACAGTATGGGGAGCATTATGTTTACCCAGTCGGAGGTAGGTATGATGAGTAAATTTGGCGGTGGAACGTCCGGATACTTCGGCGCACTGAGATCTCGCGGATCGAACATAAGTCAGAACGGACACTCTTCCGGCTCAGTTCATTTCATGCAGCTTTTTGACCTGATGGTAGATGTGGTGAGTCAGGGTTCTGTGAGGCGGGGTCATTTTTCTCCATATCTTCCGATCGAACATCCGGATATAGAAGAGTTTCTGCAGATAGCAACAGAGGGAAATCCTATACAGAATTTGAATCACGCGGTAACAGTAAGTGATGAGTGGCTTCAGGCGATGGTCGACGGCGATGAAGAGAAGCGGGCTCTATGGGCAAAGGTAATACAGCGACGAAGCGAGATCGGATACCCATATATCATGTTCTCTGATAACGCCAACAATAATACGGTCGATGTGTACAAGGATAAAGGTCATAAGATCTACGCAAGTAATCTGTGCAGTGAAATAATGCTTCCCTCAAACGAAAAGTGGTCGTTCGTGTGCTGTTTGTCATCATTGAACGTCCTTCACTATGATGACTGGAAAGACACTGATCTGGTAGAGACAATGACGTACTTCCTTGACGCGGTCATCACCGACTTCTGCACGAAATTAGAGGCGATGCGGGATTCTGATAAGAAGGAAAAACAATTGGCCTTTCAGTTCATGGAGAGAGCATATACATTTGCGAAAGAGAATCGAGCTATTGGGATCGGCGTACTTGGATGGCATTCACTGCTCCAGTCACGAATGCTTTCCTTTGAAAGCGACGAGGCGAATCAACTTAATGTTGAGATCTTTAAGTCTATTCGGGAAAAGGCATATACAGCTTCAGAAGCTCTCGCAGAGGACTTGGGAGAGCCTGAAGTGTTAAAGGGATATGGAAGGAGAAACACCACGCTTATGGCTGTGGCCCCAACAACGTCTTCTGCGTTTATTCTCGGACAAGTATCGCAGAGTATCGAACCGGTTTGGTCAAACTGTTATGTCAAAGATGTACAAAAGTTAAAAGTCACCATTAAAAATCCATTTCTCGAAGATCTTTTAGAAGAAAAGGGAAAGAATACTCGTGAAGTTTGGGAAGACATTCGCAATAACGACGGATCGGTTCAGCATTTGGAGTTTCTTACTGAAGAAGAAAGAAAGGTGTTCCGGACTTTTGCGGAATTGGATCAATCTGTAGTAATCGAGCAAGCGGCGGTACGGCAGCAGTACATAGACCAAGGGCAGTCCTTGAACATTGCTGTTTCTCCCGATGTTTCGGCAAAAGATATTAATCAACTGTACATTCAGGCGTGGCGTCAGGGAATTAAGGCGCTTTACTATCAGCATAGTGTAAACGCGGCGCAGGCGTTGAGCCGCAAAAAGATCTGTTTGAATTGCGAGGCCTGATATCTTTGATGGCAGGAGACGGGTGGAGTCACGTAAAAATAGAAACACAAAATGGTACACTGGTGATAATGAGAAAAGAAGATCAGCAAGGTTTTTCCCTTATTGAATTACTCGTTGTCATCGCTATCATCGGCATACTTTCTGCGGTTGTGTTGGCGTCGTTGAGTGTGGCTCGAGATTCTGCCCACTTTGCACGAGCGAAAGCAGAGATGAGAAGTATCCGTGAGGCAATGGAGTTTTACTATAATGAGCACGGTGAGTACCCGGCAGATGCTAATCGGGGCCAGTCACCGGGTCTTGATGAGTACCTTACTTCAGATGGATGGCCGGAAGGACCGTGGCCGGGGAGTGTGTATGACTGGGATGTGTGGGACATAGACGGAGATGGTGATGTTGATACGTATCAGATCAGTGTTCGATTTTGTCCTAGCGACACTTCTCCGCTAGAGGACTGTCGATTTCCTGACGAAGAGTGGGCGGATAACTTTGATCAACAGAGTAGCGTATACTATTGTGTTGACGGTTCGTGCCAAGCTCATGTAGGTGAAGACGCTGATCACCCTGGATATTGCGTGAATTGCTAAAGCCTCTCTGTGCGAGTGTCCGTATAGCTAAAATAAACACTAAAGACCCGGTCTTTAGTGTTTATTTGGTACTTTTTTGCACAAACCTAATCACAAGAACAGGATGTGGAAGTTTTGTTTTGTGGGGTGGGGCTTCCGGTAGGGGCTCGGTCACACATAAATTTCCTGACGGAAATTTTGCGCGTTCCGTTATCACCGGTCTCGCACAGCTCGACATCGGTGATTTCGCTTCGCGAACCTCCTGAAACATAAAGCAGTTTATGTTTCAGCCCCTCTCGTGGTTTTTGCCTTGCTTCGCAAACAAATCTTCTTGTGTTTTCTTCGAAAACATCCGCGAAGCGAATGTGTGCTTTTTTGGAGATGGAGCGCTTCGCTAGCAAGAAACACACATTCGGCTGCGCCTTTCTCGTCCCTACGCAGGCAAAGCAGTTTGCCTGCTCAACGCCCACAAAGCAAAAATCTGCACGAATAATTCGCACAGATTTTTGCTTTGTGGGCGTTGAGGGACTCAAATCTTACAGATTCTGTACAGGTTTTCACTATTTTGTTTCGTTCCTCACAAAATAGTTGAAGAACCTTTTCGAGTCCGCGTTACGCCGCTGTCGCGGCTACGCCTCATCGTCCTCGCTCCTTCGTCGCTGTGGGCGTTGAGGGACTCGAACCCCCGGCCTATCCGGTGTAAACGGATTGCTCTAGCCAACTGAGCTAAACGCCCCTACTTCGCTCGGGTTGTCACCCGAGCTTCGAAGGACAAGTTGTATTTAATTTGTACCGCGTCTCGTCCTGCGAAGCTCGATTGCCAGTGAGAGCGTAGCGGGAAGCTAAACGCCCTATAGTCATATAGCCTACGAAACTTATTCATTTTTTGCAAGAAACACCAAATCTCCCTATACTGAAAGTAATGAGATCTGCAACCGATGAAAAAGAAATTGAGGCTTCTATTACCGGCAAGGTGCAAGGGGTGAATTTTCGTACGTTCGTTAAAAAACGCGCTGATGAACTCGGGCTCACCGGTTATGTTACAAATCTTGATGATGGCTCTGTTGAAGTGATCGCTCAAGGTGAAAAGGAGCAGTTAGAAGAACTGGTTAGACAGCTTCACAAAGGTCCGCACTTTGCAGAGGTCGAAGAAGTTGATGTTTCTTGGCACGATTCACTACAAGATACGTTCACTGACTTTAAGATCAAGAAAATAGTATGACCTATCGCGACGAACATTTGAATGCCAAACGCGAGCTACCTGTAGAGGGTTCACCGCAGTGTGTGGGCGTGGTCATGGACGGCAATCGCCGCTGGGCGAAACGAAACGGTCTGCCAACTGTTGAGGGACACCGAGTCGGTTACAACAAGCTCAATAATCTAATGCAATGGGCAAAGGAAGAAAAGATCCCGTACGTGATCGTCTATGCGTTCTCAAGCGAGAATTGGAATCGTTCAGAAGAAGAAGTGAGTGCATTGATGGGACTCTTTCGTCACTTCTTCCGTTCCCAGATCAACTACGCTAAACGTAATAACGTAAAAATTGTGTTCATCGGCGAGCGTGAACGTCTACCAAAGGATATACAGACCGGCATGACGCGTATCGAGCGTGAGACGCAGCACAACACCGCTCTGACGCTTGTCATTGCTGCTCCGTATGGATCACGTGGCGAGATCGTCGATGCGATCAATCGAATACTTGATACGCAGGGAGGCCACGATCATATTACCGAGGATATAGTAAGCGGTTACTTATGGACATCCGGCATACCGGATCCGGATCTTATTATTCGTACCGGCGGTCGGCGTCGGCTTTCGAACTTCCTACTCTGGCAAGCAGCCTATGCGGAACTGTATTTTTCTGATACGCTTTGGCCTGATTTTGTTCGAACGGAGTTTACAAAGGTGTTGTATGATTACTCACTGCGTAAACGATCTTTCGGAAAATAGAATAAATTTCTCTTTCTACGTTTTTGATGTAGACACTCAATACATGAATCCAATCCCTGAAATACTTTTTGAAGATGAAGATATAATTGTTATCTCAAAGCCACCTCGTTTGAACGTCCACGGTAATGGACGCGACGAGGAGTACACGCTCACAGACTGGCTTCTCGAGCATGATCCATCGCTTGTTGATGTTGGTGAACCACTTAAACTGGAGGGCGGCAAAACCATACCCAAGCCCGGCCTTGCTCATCGGCTCGATCGCGACACCTCCGGTGTGATGGTCATTGCTCGTAATCAGCGTGCATACAAAAAGTTAAAGAATCAGTTTCAGGAGAGAGAAGTAGAAAAATGGTATCACGCGATCGTATACGGTGCAGTGAAAGGTCGGTATGGAGAGATCGATCAGCCAATAGGCCGGAGCTCGGTTAATTTTAAACGACGCACCACCAACCCTGAAACAATGCGCGGCCGCATGCGGCCGGCATATTCTGAGTACTGGGTTGCACTGAGTGCGCCCAAAGCGTCGCTTCTAAAGGTCCGCCCGAAAACAGGACGAACTCACCAGGTTCGGGTGCACTGCGCTGCGATCAAGCACCCGATTGTTTGTGATCATCTCTATGCGTCTCATCGCGAGCGATTGCTCGGTTTCAGTCGTTCGGCCCTGCATGCATATCAGATCACGTTTACGCACCCCACAAGCGGCGAGAGGGTGGTATTCACTGCTCCTTACCCGCAAGATTTTGAAAATGCGGTCGAGGCATTGAAAAAAGAGGCTCAAACTGATACAAGTACTTGAAACTCTAACTAAGCTGTGTTACATTATCTTTCATTATGACTACGCCAACGGTTACATTTTCACCGGTAAATATAGAGAAGCGCAAAGAGACCGATATTCGAACGGGTGATACTATTCGTGTACATACGAAGATCATCGAGAAAGGTAAAACCCGAACCCAGCCTTTTGAAGGTTTGGTGATCGCGCGCAAGCACGGTGCTGAGCCCGGTGCTACATTTACCGTTCGCCGAACATCTGAAGGATACGGTGTTGAAAAGATCTTTCCGCTTTACTCTCCAAACATTGATAAGATCGAGATACTGCGTCGATCAAAGGTTCGCCAAAGCAACATTTATCACGTTCGTGAGAAGGTGGCTAAGCAGATCCGTCGAGAGATGCGCCGCATGATGTTGATGGGCGAGCTTGCATTCTCTGAATCTGAAGAACAAGAAGCAACGAAAGCAGAAGAGGCGGTGGCAGCTCCGACGTCGCAAGACGAGTCGGAGCCCCGACCCGAGGGCGTCGGGGAAGCAGCCGAGGAAGCAACAACTAACGAGACACAATCAGAAACACAACCAGATGAGTCACCGGTCGAAGAAAAACAATCCGGTGGAGAAGAAACAAAAGAATAAGTAGAAAGTAAATCCACAGCTTGTGGATTTACTTTTATCTAATTTGGTATACAATAAACACTAGAGATATGAGACGTGGATCAAAACCAAAAGGGAAGGTGCGGATACAGTGGTCGTCTAACTTTGCGTATGCAATTGGTTTGCTTGCGGCAGATGGATGTTTATCAAAAGATGGTAGGCATATTGACGTAACATCGAATGATTACGATCAACTTGAAAATTTTATTAAAGCTCTTGATATTGACGTAAAAATTACTCAAAAATCATCCGGAAGAGGGTATACAAGTTGGCATGTTCAGTTCAGTGATGTTCTTTTTTATAAGTTTCTTACTGAAATAGGTATAACCTCAGCAAAGAGTAAGACATTAAGAAAGCTTGATATTCCCGACGAATACTTTTTTGATTTTTTAAGAGGGGAATTTGATGGGGATGGACATTTTTATAGTTATTGGGATAAGCGATGGACGAATAGTTATATGTTTTATTTAACTTTTATTGGTGCAAGTCAGAAATTTCTTGAATGGATTTCACAAACTAATGAGCGTCTCATTGGTATAAAAGCGAATGTAATTTTTTGTAAAAAATCAAAGGTATATCAGTTACGTTATGCAAAAGAAAGCACTCTGGAAATAATCAATAAAATGTATTATACTTCCAGCGCACTTCATTTGAGGAGAAAAAAGAAAAAGATAGATGCTTTAGTAGTGCCTCGATAATAATGCCCAGGTGGCGGAATTGGTATACGCAATAGGTTGAGGGCCTATGCTCCTAGAGCGTGCGGGTTCAAGTCCCGCCCTGGGCACAAAAGAACGAAGTGAATTTTGGGAACAGGGCTGCGAACTGTTTACGGAGTAAACAGGAGCTGGGACTTGGGGAAGGGGTCGGGAAACGGGAGTTTCCCGTGGAGGAAGGCAGCGACCGAAGGGAGTGTTGGAAAACCGCGGGTTTCCAAGTTAGTCTTGCCCTGGGCACAAAAAAAGACCAGCATCAAGCTGGTCTTTTTTATATGTTATCCTTTGAATTTCTTAAGTTAAACAAGGTATAATAATACCAACATATTCAGTACTAATGAGTGTACGCTAACTAGAGCATTTACATGATAACAAATAAACTTCTTTCATATATTAAAGATGAACGGGCACGAGGTGTTTCTGAGGCTCAGATCCGAAAAACTCTCATGGCTCAAGGTGGCTGGCATCAAGATGATCTCAAAGAGGCATTCCAAGCTGTGCAGAAATCGGTCGCCCAGAAAGATACTCCACAAAAGAGCGCAAAAGCGCCAGCTTCTCAGTCTGCCGCTAAACAAGCATCCGCCTCTCGAGTGAGTGACCCAATAAAGAAGAACAAAAAAGATGAAAAGTTTGGTAAGGATCTTGATTCTCAGTCTGAGAGCATGCAGACGAACAGAAAGCAACAGGCAGTAATTCCGTCTCATTCATCTGTCGGTAGAAAAGTTGTTTTATTTTTAGTAGCACTTCTTGTGTTTGTCGGTGTAGCTGTTGGCGGAGTGGCTGCGTACACGTCCATTATCGGAGGGGTAAACGAAGATTTGTCAAAAGATGAGATTTTATCTTCTGCGTTCTCAAATTTCTCTGATGCAACCTCGTTGGAATACGAAGCTGTGTTAACTGTAGAGAGCGGTATCGATGGATCAAGGCCTCATTCTCTCCGCGTGAGCGCCGATGGAGTGTCAAGCATGGGCGCGGCTTTTAGCGATCTTACAATGCAGCATAAGGTATCTGTTGAATCAGAGACAGATGGTCAGGAACAAGGAGGGTCATTAATTGATACCGAGGTAGAGATGCGTCTAGTAGATAAGATCCTCTACTTCTATGTTGAGCATGCCCCTGAGATGACAAGAGTGTTCTTGCCTATTTCTGAGCAACAGTGGTTGCGCTCGCCGGAGGTGGTGGCTTCGGGACGAACTGGAAGTGAGAGCGGTATTGGTCTCGATGGATTTAAAGATGAGGCAACCAGGCGGTTCGTTATTGATTCTGTTAAATTAGCCCGAGAGCATCGGGTGTACAGTATTACGGAAATAGAGGAAGAAAGAATAAATGGTGAAGGTGTACACGCTTTTAGTATTCGTTTTCATCCACAAAACATAGAGGTGTTTTTCAATGACGTGGTTGCTATGGTTTATGAGCGAGAAGATCTGCCGGATGAAGTGAGGGAAAGCGTGATAACCTGGGCCGAGAGGAAAATTCAGCTTTCAGAAGAAGAACGAGCGCAAGAGATAGAACGCATAAAACAAGTCACTGATAATTTAGAAACCGAGATCATGATCGGGAAGAGAGATATGCTGCCGCGTCGTATCCGTATTTCTTTCGATGGCGATGTGCCTGGTGAGCTTGTGGATCAAGGAGGTGTGAATTCTTTTGCATCGAGGGTGATCGGGAACGATCCACTGCGACGAAATGCAATGTCAGTCATCGGTTCTGCGTTTAATCCGGTCCGGGTAGCTGGTGCAGATTTTCCGCTTCTTCTCGATCTCGAGATCCGTTTTTCTGGCTTCAATGAATCGGTTAATGTAGAAGCGCCTGCCGACGCGATCGATTTTGAAGCTGCGATAAGAGATGCCCGCATAGAAGGAGGAAGCGGCTCGGGAGATATGAGCACATCTTCAGAAGAAGTTGAGCTCTAGTTCTTAGTTCGTGGCGGACTATATTTATGACTTTTTTTACAGGAAAAGGTGATGATGGCACTACTAAAACGTTCGGTTGCAATCAGCGAATATCAAAAAGCTCGGCTATTGCCGAGGCGCTTGGTACAGTCGATGAGCTCAACTCATTTCTGGGTTTGCTTAAAGTGAAAGGCAGTGAGAGCAACGTGCTTGTGCCGAAAACGGAGGAAACCCTTGCCTCGCTTATTCATGCTATTCAGCACGATCTGTTTATTGTCCAAGCAGAGCTTGCCGGAGCTGATAAAGCCATCGAGGAGGAAAAGGTGGTCAAGCTTGAGAAGATCATAAACACCATTGAACGCTCGCTCCCGGAGATCACGACGTTCTTTGTCTCCGGCGGAACCGAGCTTGCTGCGCTGTGTGATGTGGCTCGCACGATCACTCGGCGCGCCGAGCGCCGAGTGATCGCGGTGTACGACGGTTCGACAGACTCACCGCAGGCGAAGGGGCAAAAAGTAGATGCGCAGACCCTGGCCTATCTCAACCGCCTCTCCAGTATCTTTTATGCGTTGGCGCGACTTGTTAATCACCAGGCCGGAGTGAGTGAGGAGTCGCCGACGTATGTCTAGGCCCTGAGTATTAGGGTGTTGAGTCGGTATTGCAATTATCCACAAGCAAATCTGTTTACCCTGTACTATTCCTGGGCTACTATTAAGTAATGCCAGATGTTTCATGCAAAAAATGCGGTAATACTTTTTATGCAAAACCAAATTGGTTAAAGCGTGGCTACGGAAAGTTCTGCTCCATTAATTGTACTCGCCTGGCAAGCAGGAGGGGTAGTTGGAAAGCATGTTGCCTTTGCAAAGAAAAGGTCTACAAATCACTAAAAGATATCCGGCGGTCAAAGAGCGGGAACTTTTTTTGTAGCAAGCGGTGTAGTTTAAAATGGCTTAGGTCAAAACAATTTGGCAGAAATCATGCAAATTGGAAGCACGGAAAATATGCTTACAGAGGGATGCTCCTTCGTAGTGCGTTGAGCAGAAAATGCAAATTATGCGGTCGTGACGACGAACGTATCTTAATAGTTCATCATATAGATAAAAATCGTGAAAATAACAAAATAGATAATCTCACTTGGCTTTGCCTGAACTGTCATTATTTAGTTCATAATTATTCAGAGGCTGAGGACCAATTTCTTGACAGTCTAAATACATAAATTATGGAAAGGAGTTGTGAAATATGTAAAGCGACGTTTAAAACAAAACCTTATTTTATTCGGAAAGGGCAAGGGCGCTTTTGTTCTAAAAAATGTCAATACGAAAGTTTCAAAACTGGTTCAAGTATCACTTGCGATACCTGTAAGAAGAACGTCTATAGGAATAGGTCGGGCTTAGGTAGATCCAAGAGTAGGAAATTCTTTTGTTCAAAATCGTGCCAAACAAAATGGAGAAATACGCAGTACAGTAGAGAGAAACATTTAGGTTGGAAGGACGGCGTTTCGTCATATCGAAATGCCATGCTAAGAAATAATGAATCGCAAGAGTGCAAGTTTTGCAAAGAAGTCGATGTGCGAGTTCTTGTTGTCCACCATGTTGATGAGGATCGAACCAACAACAAACTGGAAAATCTTTGCTGGTTATGCCATAATTGCCACCACCTTGTTCACCATTGCAAAGGCGAGTCAGAAAAGATTCGCTCGATCATTGGTAAAGGCAAAGAACAGTAGCATATGGTGCCTATGGTATAATGGTTATTACGGAAGCTTGTGGAGCTTCAAATTCCAGTTCAATTCTGGATAGGCACCCAGAATATAAAAACAACTCCATGCCTGGAGTTGTTTTTTATTAGTAAGAAGTTACCGGGAATCGAACGGGAAGGGGTCGGGAAAACTAGAGTTTTCCCGTGAAGTCTGCCTGCGGGCGCTGTCAGGGAAAGCTCTGCTTATGAATGGAATGAATTAGGAAACAAGCAATGCTCTTTGGGTATTTCCCAGAAGTGAGATAGCGACGGAATCCCGCTTTCGCGGGCTCAGCTTT
This sequence comes from Candidatus Paceibacterota bacterium, assembly GCA_040905715.1. NCBI lineage: Bacteria > Bacillati > Minisyncoccota > Minisyncoccota bacterium. The sequence continues at coordinate 161,041 of JBBDRA010000002.1, forward strand.
TTCGGAGACTTATTCTCAGCCAAAATCATATATAACCTGTGATACTATTCACTCATGGAACAACATGCTGCCGGAATTATTCTTGTAACACCAGGTGGATCGGTCATTCTTCAGCAGCGAGATCGATCAGGCGTTGAGCAGCCTGGGAAAATTAGTTTCTTTGGTGGGGGATGTGAAGAAGGTGAGACAGTAAAAGAGTCCGCAGTACGTGAGTTGCGGGAGGAGACAGGTCTCGATGTCTCGCCAGATGATCTCGAACTATTTAAAGAGTATGATGTAACTGCTCACGAAGGACGTCACTCCGGCGCCACGTTTTTTGTTTTACGCGGTATTACTCCAGAAGATATAACTGTTTATGAAGGTGAGGGTGTGGTGATGGTTTGCTCTTGGGAGGATGTTCAGGGGCATCCTGGTATCGCTTCTGTGGCTCGTCAGGTACTAGACGATTGGTTTAATTCGTAACTTCATGCCCCACATTCATGACAGGATCGATTATACGGTAGAGGTGTTTATTGTTCACAAAGACACGATACTTCTCCATCAGCACAAGAAACTGAACAAGTGGCTCTCGATAGGCGGTCACGTTGAGCTCGACGAAGATCCCGAAGTTGCATGTCATCGAGAAGTAAAAGAGGAAATGGGGCTCGAGATCGAGTTGGTCCCGGAACGAGAAACAAAAAAGTTTAATACGAGCCATGAATTACCTCAGCCGTTTGCAGTAAATCGAAACCCGATCACCGATACGCATGACCATATAACTTTTGTATACTTTGCCCGCACAAATACCGATCAAGTGACGCCGGAAGAAGGTATAACAGAGTGGAAGTGGTTTGCGAAAGAAGATCTTGAGGAAAATGGAGACGGGGTACCTGATGATATACGGTACTATGCCCTCAAGGCACTTGATGTGCTAAGCTCATAGATATGCAAAAAGGAATTGATTATCCAGGCATAACTGTTGTTTTCTTCTGTCACGACGGACAAGGGAATTACGTGTTGGCAAAGCGAGGGAAGAACTGTCGAGACGAGCACGGATGTTGGGATCCGGGTGGAGGCGGTGTAGAGCACGGGGAGACTATTGAAGGAACGTTGCGTAAAGAGATCGCCGAGGAATATTGTACTGATGTTTTGGATCATGAATTTCTTGGGTATCGTGATGTGCATCGAGATCACGAAGGGGCAAAGACGCACTGGATAGCACTCGACTTCAAAGTTTTAGTTGATAAAGACAAGGTTGCCAACGGTGAGCCGCATAAGTTTGATGCGATTGAATGGTTCCGGGTAGACGCCTTACCTGAGCCAATGCACTCTCAACCCCCGGCTTTTTTTGAGAAGTATAAAGATAAACTCCTATGAGTAAACCGGTACTCGGACTTGATGTAGATGATGTGCTTGCGGATTTTAACGCAACGCTCTTTGGATTTCATAATATGCACTACGGTACATCGCTGACACGCGACGATATTATTGATTATAGACTCGAAGTTTCGTGGGGGTGTAGCAAAGAAGAAGCTTGTCAGCGGATTAGACACTTTCATAGATCACCGGAATATAAGAATCTACCTCCGATTTCAGGCGCTGTCGCGTCGGTTAATGAGCTTTCCAATCAATACGATATCCATTTGATAACAGCACGACCCGATGAGATCCGCGAGGAAACATGTGCATGGATCCAGCAGCATTTTCCGTATCTCGTTGAACGTGTTCATTTTACGCGACAAGTGGTTGGTGGCGATCAGCGACCTAAGAGTGAGGTGTGCCAAGAGCTTGGTGTAAGTATATTTGTTGATGATGCGTTGCATCATACTGAAGATCTTTCCCCTGCAGTTGAAAAAGTTTTCTTGTTTGACACGCCCTGGAATCAAACATCTAAGGCGCTTCCGGAGAACGTGCTACGGGTGTATTCGTGGGAGGAAATTACAAAAAAGCTTTTACCACTATGAACCAATTCGTCGCAACCAGAGCGTTTATTGTAAATGAAGAGGGAAAGGTGCTCATCATCCGCGAGGCATCGGAGTATTCAGGTGGTACCCAGGTCGGTAAGTACGATCTCCCGGGTGGCAAGATCAAGCCGGGCGAATCGGCCGTTGAGGCGACCAAGCGGGAGGTTAAAGAGGAGGTTGGTCTAGATGTTGAGATCGGTCAGCCGTTCTTTGTTAGCGAGTGGTATCCGGAAATAAAAGGCGAAACGATCCAGATCGTCGGCATCTTTTTTAAATGTACCCCTGCCTCTTCGGTGATCATCTTGAGCGTTGACCACGATGACTTTCAGTGGATCGATCCGGCTGATCATTCCCAGTACGAGTGCATGAAGGAGAATATTGGAGCGTTTGATGCTCATCTAAAAAATAGATATAGATAATGATGCTCTTGACAATTATTTTAAAGGGAGTATTATATTGTCAGTAATAAAAAAGTACCCCAAGCCCCCGGAAGCCCATCGCACGAATTTTGTTTCGTGCGGTGGGTTTTTTATTTTTTAAAACCCACTGACCCAACAATTCTATCTGACAATAAATCTTGACACTTAAAGCTCGTATGGTTACTATGTAGTGCGGTTGAGCCTTGTATGGATATAAGGCTCGTTACAGTGTTCTTACAGAAAGAGGGTTTTCATGTCGAGGAAACGGCATCGAGGCAAGGTTCGTAAGCAGACCGGTAAGCGTCGTAAGAAGTCGCTGAAACGCGCCACGAAAAAAGCCGGCAACGGTAACTGACCATCTCTTTTGCCCGTCCTGGGCAACCGCCGAATCGTGGCGCTCTCCTGGAGCGTCGCGATTTTTTCATATCTGTATTGTCCGTAATCAGGATAAGCGATGGTATACCCACAAGCAGTTCTTGCTCCAAGAATAGGAATATTTGACTTATTTTTCTTGCCGAGTACTGTTAGCGCCAGTGTTTTGATCCTTGTCTTCACTCTGGCCTCTAGCAGGTTCGTCCTGGGAAGGAAGATGTATGAATACGAATGACTGGCGCAGCATCTGGAAAAATCTCGGTGGCTACTGGAAATTTGATCATGATCATGATCCGGCGATTCAGCCGCATGCAATTCTTACCAGCGGTAATCACTCAGACGGGTACGGCAATAGCCGGGTTATCAGTGCGAATCCATGTGCGGTTACCCGGGCTGCTCTCGATATGTGGGATGCGTTTTTGCAAGAGCGCCCGTTGAATCTTCCGCAGGCGGTATTCGCTCCGGAAACAAGTGCTCCGCCGTTTGCAGAAGAGATCAAACGGTACAAAAGTGTGCCGTTTGGCAGTATTGAAAAGGACGGCACGATCAACTGGCCCAAGAATGTGAAGAAGGTCAGAACGGCCCTTGTGATCGAAGACGTGGTTACAACCGGCGGCAGTGTAGTGAAGGCGATCAAAGCGCTCGAAGATGCCGGGGTCGTGGTGTTGCCGTATGTACCCGTCATTCTCAATCGCAACACGGACGGAAAGGATTACCTTGAAGATGAGAGCGGGAACACGCTGGCTATGCGTATCCTCCCGTTGATCAAGGAGCCGATGAACATCTGGCCATCGGAGGAATGCCCTCTGTGTTGCAAGGATAGCACGGCATATCGTCCGAAAGAGAACTGGTCCTTGTTTGCCGGCTCTTGATTCGGTTGACAAACTTCCTTAGGTGAGTAAGCTAGAGGCAGTTATTTGATTTGTACCCAGACGCTTCACGGCCCCGAGAAAGAGAATGAAGTCGACCCTCAGACGATTTCTTTCCTCTTCTCGGGGTCTTTTTATAAGCTGCGTACCGTTCTGGTACTGTTTTGATACGTATTCTGTTTGTGCGTAGTTCGTGACAGGGTTTATTTAAGCAGTGCTTGATTCCACATTATATACATGCTACAGTCTTTAGCACTATGAAAGTCAAAGCATCGATCAAAAAAGAAAAGCCGGGAGACAAGCTTGTTCGTCGACGAGGACGTCTTTACCGTATCAATAAGCGCGATCCACGACGAAAAGCACGGCAAGGATAGTCAGCTTGTACCTGCCTGCCGGCAGGGCTGATAGATTATAGCGTATAAAACCCGCCCGGCTCCGCCGGGCGGGTTTTTGTTTGACTATAAAAAGCCGCTCGGGTGTGCCGAGCGGCTTGAATCAGTCCGCAGGCTTGGCTTGCGGTGATTCTTTTCGCCTAATAGTCTCTAAGGAAGGAACATTTACATTTTTTGCTAAACGAAGGAAGGCAAAGAGCTGAATCAGGCGGTAGCTCGGATCGAACCCTTGCCCAAGTGAGTGCCATGCAGATTTAGGAAGTGCATGATGGTTATTATGCCACCCCTCACCTCCACCGAGTATACCGCAGATCCAGTTGTTCCTGCTTTGGTCTTGGGTATTAAAGCGTCGTGTGCCAAACACATGGCAAACAGAATTAATACTCCAGGTGACGTGATGGAGTGCACCAATGCGGATCAAGCTACCCCAAAGAAATGCTAGGAGAGCGCCAGATGCTGTTCCGGTGATGACAAAGCCAAGTACCGCCGGAAGAGCAAGTGAAAGAACTGTCCATAACAGGAATAAACGGCTAATCAAGACCAGGTCAGGGTCGCCTATGATGTGCTTGGCGTAACGATCCTTGTCAATCCGCTCTTCGGTGAGTAGAAATCCAAAGTGAGCGTGCCAAAATCCGTGAACCGGTGAGTGTGGGTCACCTTCTTCATCGGCGAACCGGTGGTGCTTATTGTGTCTTGCGACCCAAGTAGCAACCGGCCCTTCAAGCGCCATTGATCCGGCAATGGCAAGTATGATCTTCAACGGGCGAACTGCTTCAAATGAAGCGTGTGTAAAGAGTCGATGGTATCCGACCGTGACACCAAAACCGGTGAAGATATAGAAACCGGCAAACAAAGCTAGGCTTATCCAATCAACCCCCCAACCCCAGATCTGGATGATGCCAATAGGAAGCGCGATGATCGGTAGTATAACAACAAGGAGAAGTACAAGTTTCTCCCACCATGATGGCGTAGTAGAAGTCATAACTATTCCTTTTAAAAGGGAAGAACGTAAAATAACAGCCACTTTTAGAATACCGCAAAAATAGTTTATAGGAAATCACACAGCCAAGCTTGGGTATGGTACGCTATATGCAATGAGCAAAAACCAGACACAGTTCACTCTCGGTATCGTCTATCGCCATCCGCATGTGCTTTTAGGAATGAAAAAGCGAGGCTTCGGTGAGGGGCGCTTCAATGGGTTCGGCGGCAAGCTTGAGGCAGGGGAGAGCGTGGAGGATGCAGCGCGCCGTGAGCTCAAAGAAGAGGCGGGTATTGATGCGCTTGAGGTAGAGAAGCTTGGCAGAATAGCGTACTGGGTCAGAGGTCAGCACGACCCGATCCATATGCATGTGTTCCTGGTTGATGAGTACGCTGGCGAGCCTGTCGAGACAGAGGAGATGCGACCACAGTGGTTTCATATCGATGAGTTGCCGTTTGAGAATATGTGGGAGTCCGATCGACACTGGCTGCCGGTCGCGCTTGAGCGCGTGCCGTTCTCCGGCTGGTTTATCTATGACGAGGACGACAAGTTGAAAAAGTTCGACCTTGAACGGTTGGAGTATTAGACCCTATCAGAGACGTGCCTAACCGAGGGTGTACAGCGAGTAATATCTGATTTTGAACGATTGTTTAGTTACCAACAACGAGCTGTCAGCTAGTCGTGATACCATTTACTGTATGCATCAAGAAAGCACCGGCAAAACCGCAGATGAGTTACGCGATCTTATCGAAGGAGAGGTATACGATTCGGGCGAGCAGATAGATGAATACTCCCGTGACTGGAGTTTGTTCAAGGTTGTGCCTGAGATCGTGGTTTTTCCGAAAAGTCACGAAGATGTTCGGAAGACCGTTTCGTATATAGCGGAGCACAAAGCGGCACAACCGTATCTCTCCATAACCGGCCGGTCAGCCGGAACCGACATGACCGGCGGCCCCTTGAATGAGTCGATCATTCTCGGTTGCACCAAACACCTCAACAACTTTTCCGTCGACGAAGAAAACCTGCGAGCCACGGTAGAGCCGGGCGTTTTCTATCGTGACTTCGAAGAAGACACGCTTCCGGAACATCTTTCGATGCCGTCATATCCGGCATCGAAAAACATCGCCGCACTCGGCGGGATCGTTATGAACAACTCCGGTGGCGAGCGCACGCTTCGGTACGGTCAGACCCGCGACTATGTCGAGGCAGTGAAGATGGTGTTGTCTGACGGCAATGAATACGAGTTCCGAGCCCTTAGTCACGACGAGCTCCAAGAGAAGAAAGCGCAGGATACATTTGAAGGCGAGATCTATCGCAAACTCGAACCGGTTATCAAAGACAATGATGAGATCATTCGCGCCGCTGAGCCGCAGGTCTCTAAGAACTCCGCCGGCTATGCGCTCTGGCGTGTCTGGGACAGGGAAGCGGACACCTTCGACCTTGCTCAGCTCTTCTGTGGGTCGCAAGGCACGCTCGGTATACTCACTGAGGCAACACTGCGCTTGGTTCACAATAAAACACACCGCCGAATGGTGCCGGTGTTCTTCAAAAGCTGGGAGAAAATGCCGGAGGTGGTCAACAAGCTTTTGCAATACGAGCCGGAAACACTTGAGGCGTTTGATGACGAGACCATGAAGCTCGGCATGCGCTTTATGCCTAAGATCGCCAAGATGGTTGGGCAGAATATAGTGCAGTTTCTCTGGCGGTTTTTACCGGAGGCGTGGATCGGAGTCAAAATGCTTGGCATGCCCAAGCTTGTTATGCTTGTCGAGATAGCCGAAGATTCAGACGAGGAAGCGGAGCGAAAGGCCCAAGAGATCGAGAAAGCGCTTGAGGGTTTCAATGTCTGGGCACGCCGACCACTCACCGAAGAGGAGGCAGAAAAGTACTGGCTTATGCGTCGCAACTCGTTCAAGATCTTGACCGAGCAAACGCACGACAAGCGCACGGTCCCGCTCGTCGAGGACTTTTGTGTGAAGCCGGAGGTTATGCCGGTGTTCCTGCCTAAGGCACTCAAGATATTAGCTGACGCCGGCATCAAAGCTAACCTGGCCGGACACGCCGGCAACGGTAATTTTCATATTATTCCGCTGATGGATCTCACGAAGAAAAAGAACCGCGACAAGCTCACCGGCGTGGCGGATCGATTCTACGACCTGGTTATCGAACACGGCGGGACCATTACGGCCGAGCACAACGACGGCATTCTGCGCACACCGTATCTCAAGAAGATGTATGGCGAGAAAGTGTACGATCTTTTCGAGGAGATCAAGAACATTTTTGACCCTCATAACATCTTCAATCCGGGCAAGAAGGTCTCAGGCGACCGCAACGCCAAAGAGTACTTTGAACAACACATCGCCGCGGAGAATAAGTAAAGATCTTCGTTAACCGCATTGCGCTAAGTGCGCGATCTTATTTTTGTTGTTGTGGCTCATTACTCGAATCTGCAATCGGGAAGCGCACAATAAAGTCAGAGCCAACACCTTCGATCGACTCCGCGCTGATCGATCCACCCATCTGCTCGACGATCGTTTTAGTGATCCAGAGTCCGAGCCCGGTACCTTTGATGTTTCTCTGTTGATCTTTTGACCCCACACGTGAGAACTTGCCGAACAGCTGCTTTTGTTCCTCGGCGCTCATGCCTTGGCCGGTGTCGTGAACCCGGATCTCGATCTCGTCACCCTTTCGCTCTTGCTTAACCATGATCGAGCCTTTATCGGTGTATTTCACCGAGTTGCCGACAAGGTTAACCAATACCTGCTTGAGACGGCTCGGGTCGATGTAGATACGCCCTGTGTCTTTTATGTTCGTTCCCAGATTCAGGCCCTTCACTTCTGCGCTTCTTTGTGAATCTTCCACCACTTCTTCGATGACCCGATCCGGTGTAACTTCCTTCAAGTCAAACTTAATACGTCCCTGTTCCAGTCGTTTAACATCAAGCATGTCCGCCACCAGTCGGTCGAGTTCGAGTGCCTGCGAGTCGATGTGCTTGAGGGTCTCGCGCGTCTCGTCCGTGAGATCTTCGTCTTGAAGCATGTCCACGTATCCGCGAATGTGGGTCAGCGGTGTGCGCAACTCATGCGAGGCCATCGAGATGAACTCGTCTTTCATCTTGTCGAGCTCTTTGAGTTTTTTGTAGAGTTCAGCGTAGTCAATAATATGCGAATGCCGAAGGAAGAGCGCAAGGATCAGAACCAATAGGGAAATGAGTACAATCGTGCTGCTCTGGATCCTCTCATTAATAGCTTGGTCAGCTTCTGAGAGTTCCTCGCGAGTTATGAGGGCGCCGGCAAGATTGCCGCTCGGGTCGGTGATGCCGCGGATCGTTAGAAAATGTCGCCCACCACTTTCCTGTATTGGAAATGTGTAGGAGAGGTCGGCATACGCATGACGATAGAGATCGGGGCGGTCGTCGATCTGACCAACCTGCGACTCGTCGAGTGCCGCTATGATCCGCGGAGCACTTTGTCGTCCGTCGTCAAATATTGCTACTTGAAATTCCTGGATAACCGGATTTTGTTCAGCTATCTGCTGGATACGGTCTTCCAGAATGAGTGGTTCATTAAGATATTCACCGGCAAATGCCACAAAAGTATCGTGAAGTACACCGGTGCGCGCGTCGGATAGTCGTCCCTGAGCATCTTGAGCGACCCCGATAAAGGTATAGCCGATATAGAGAAACGAGCCAACGATAACCACTGCGAGAAGTATTGTGTACGTCAGTTGAGGGTTGTTGCGCAGGCGCTTCAGACCACTTATAAAACTCTCCACCAAGAACGAGAACATGATGTGTCTATTATACCGCACCAAGAACACCCGACCAACGAAGGAGGTGTAGATAGGTTAAAAACTCCTAAACCCTATAGAATTGAGCTCAATTCTATAGGGTTTAGCCAAAAGTGCCATTTTTACCTATTTCCTGAAACAGTCAACTTTCCTCTAAAATTTTACAAAAATTGACACAACCATCATTTTTAAGTATATTTTCAATAGTTGCTCGTCTAACTCTTGAAAGGAGATTTACTGATATGGAAAAGAAAGCCCCTAAACCACTGCTCGGGCAGATCCTTGAGAAAATTGCTCCGTGTATCGGAGCAAAAGTGCTTATGGAACCCACGTGGGGTATTGTCGGACGGATAACGTTCCGAAACGGTAAAAATAGCTATTTCCGATACTCCACGCTGGACATAAACCGCGTCGGTGCCGCAGAAATATCCAAGGATAAAGACTATGCAAACTTTTTCCTGGCTGATCTGGGTTACCCGGTAATTCCTGGAGAAGCGTTCTACTCCGATGACTGGGCAGAGAAGGTCGGGTCCGATCGAACAATAGATATGGCTTGTAAGTACGCAGGACGTATCGGTTGGCCGGTGGTGGTTAAACCCAACAGCGGAAGCCAGGGAAGAGACGTTCAACTTGTTTTTGACAAACCATCGTTACGCACAGCGCTATCAGCAGTATTTAAGAAGGATCGTGTGGCGCTCGTACAACAGCAAGTAAAGGGCAGAGACTACCGGGTTGTCGTGCTGGACGACAAGGTGATCTCTGCATATGAGCGAATCCCTCTTTCTGTTACCGGGGACGGCGTATCAAGTGTCCGGGAATTACTCGATCACAAGCAAGAGTCCTTTGTAGCCTCAAGTCGTGATACAGTCATTCAATTTGACGATCCGCGGTTTGCCGCTACTCTTGAACGTGGCGAGCGAGACTTCTCAACTGTACCAATGAAAGATGAGGTCGTATTCCTTTTGGATAACGCAAACCTCTCTTCCGGCGGTGACGCGATCGATGTGACCGGTGATATGCATCAGGAGTTTAAGAAACTCGCTGTGTCTTTAACCCGCCAGATGGGCTTAAGGCTATGCGGCGTTGACCTAATGGTTGAAGGGGATATTACAAAAACCCCGGACGCCTACTGGGTTATTGAGATCAACGCCGCGCCTGGTCTTGACCACTATGTCAAAACAGGAGAAGACCAGCAGCGTATTGTGGAGGAGCTTTACTTGGACGTACTCAAACATATGGAGAAGGGCTAACGTTGTCCACAAGCCGGCATGGAATGCCGGCTTTTTTTATTGTATACCATACCAATGCACCCACTAGACCCGATGTCTGAATTTTCCAAACAAATGTCTGCCACGGAGGTTTTTATTGGTTTTACGCCGTTACATGATGAAGTAACGTACGCCGAAGAAGATAGTCCGTTTCCATCTCTTGACCAAAAAGAACACTACCGTATTATGCCCGACACTTATAGTGATCCGTTTACAGAAGCTTGCTCCTTGCGCAAGAAATACAGTACCCGATCAGTATGTGTCATTGTTCCCGGACAACTTTTTGATATCTACGGAAATAGACACGGTCGCGGAGGAGGGTGGTACGATCGTTTTTTACATGCAGCCCCCTCTCACTGGTTGCGCATTGGCGTTACCGATTTCCAGCGGTTTTCATTTCATCGTATACCACGAGCCGCGCACGACCAGCCGGTAGACCGGGTCCTGTTAAAAGGATTTACTGATTGGTTTGTTTGCCAGGCAGATCGTACTCAGGTTCGGCATACACCGCTTTATAAATATCGTCCTCAGGTTGGAAAACGAGATCCGTTTCTTGCGGATCTTCCGCATCTTGATCTTTGGTAAATACAACAGGAGCTGAACGAACAATCGCGAGCGGTGATCGTTCTGCTCCTTCTCCCATCGTTAAAACAGCACTCGCGGCAAGAGAATCCGCGACATTACTCTGTGTCAGTCGACTTCTCCTACCGTGCAGATCCGGAATATCTACATAACTTTTAAACGGCTCGAAGCCGGCGTATCCGATCGCTCTTCCGAGTGTTCCGGCACGGAGAGGAATGGTTCGTGTATCGGTTATTACAATTCCCAGCTCTTCTACTTCAGCGAATGTTTTTAGTTGTTTGCGTAGAGTCTTAGCAACTGAAAAGATATCTCGAGGCATTAAAATCATCTTTTCTTTTTCAGTGTTGGATTCGTCAATTCCGGCATTAATACACCAACCCTCAGAGGTGTATGTGAGATAGCCCCAAGGAGTTGGTATAACCTTTCTAGATTCTTGTTTGATAATACGTTCTTTGTCCTTTAAATGCGCAACCCGGCGTTGCGAAAGAGCAACTATTTTAGATGTTACAGCTAGTATATCTTTGTTATTAATTGTCGGTAACGATCCTTGAATAAACGTGAATAGATCATCTCCCTCTCTAAACAGATCCGTCTTTATTGAGATTATTTCCATACCAGCCATAGTATCATTGACCTTGGCATTTTCTAACTCTGCCAGTCTATATGAATCTGAACTTTTGAATACCTTTTCTGTAGCTACCCCCCCAACTACTTTGGCACCTTATCCAGAAACTGGGTAATATTCCAGGCAATAATACCAAGGACAATTATGAACGTGACAGTCGTGGCCTTGGGGTGTGCTAGAAACTTCTCTCCCGAGCGATGAGTTTTGAAAAGCTGGATACACACCGCAATAAATGTGCCCAGCGTCACCGTCACTAGCAAGGCGAAATATGCCAGCCCAAAAACGACAGAAAGTATAGTATGCCCCGATCCTTCTCCAGGCCCCTCTACTATCGGTGGCATTGATTCCAACCATAGTGATCCGAGGAGGCCCAGCACTGTCACAGCTCCAAGCGGCAACAGTGTCCAACCTAACCGTCGTAACACACCTGCCTGCGACTTATCAGACGGGTTTCTTTTCTGTGTAATTTCTTGTCTTACTCTATTACTTTCCATATAAAAATATAAACATATTCACTTCCTTACTCCTCACAAAGGTTGTAGCAGATATGTTTTTAAAGTCGTTGGGCTTTGTGGTCTGACTTTACAAATATTTCTGCTGTAATCGAAAAGGCGCTTCAGACCACTTATAAAACTCTCCACCAAGAACGAGAACATGATGTGTCTATTATACCGCACCAAGAACACCCGACCAACGAAGGAGGTGTAGATAGGAGGGGTAAAATAGTTTGCCGGTGCAACAAGGCACAAATGTGTAAAAGATGCCGATAAAATATGCAAGAGAGAAAAGACACAATAAAAACCCCGCCGTTCTCTTTTCAAAAGAGAACGGCGGGGTTTATAGGTTTCCTGGTTTTTATGTCGCGCTTCTTGCCGCAACGCTCTACACTTCAATCCCCGCACCCTTTCTTTCCTTCATGCCTACTATGATCACTGCGATACAGAGGATCAAAAGCAGTAGGAAGATCGATATCAGAATATAGTTCTCCACGAAGAAGCCGACAGGGTCAGAGGCGGTTAGCATGGCTGGCTGGTACGACGGGCTGTCTCCGACGGTAATAGCGTTCGCTTCCTTTACAAACGGGATTCCGGCTGAACGAGCCAGAACGCGACCGGAGTTGTCGACCGTGGCGGTGTACGCCTGGTGGTTACCGTCCGCAAGTTGTTCGCGGTAGGTGTACTCAAAGCGGCCGGAGCCGTCTGTCTCCACGGTTACTCGAACCGGTACAGAGAAGATGAACAGGCTGACGTAACTGTTCGCCGGTCCTTGGCCGGTGATACGTACCGATGTTCGCTCTGTGCCGGAGGTGTCGCTCTCGCTGACTGCTTCAATAGCAGTGATCACGTACTCCTCAGAAAAACTCTCGTCCGGTACTTCTCGCGGGTCCTCGGTCGTGATCGGCTCAGTTGAGGTAGAGGTCGGGTCAAGACCCGCAGCTACCATCTCGCCGTCGGTCATACCATTGCCGGAGGTGTCGGGATCTTCCGGGTCGGTGCCGTAGATATTGATCTCGTCGTAATCGGTTAAGCCGTCGCCGTCAGAGTCAGTTGTACGATCTGTTTCTGACTGCATTGATCGGTTCTCAATGATTTGCCGTCGCTCTTCACGCTCTTCGCTCGAGCTGGTGTCTGCTGGGCGGATAGGGGATAAAGGGTCATCTTCTGATGCATCAGGTTCTTCCTCGGATTCAGTGCTAGTTGCTTGGTCAGTAGCTGGCTGGTCTTCATTGAATTGTGAATCTGGACCACTGGTATCAGGCTGATCGTCATCGTTTTGCGCAAACGCTCCGCTTACACCTAAAGACAAACTAAGCGCAAACACCAACGCAATACTTACAAATAAACGAAAAAAGGTCATAGGTAGCAAGATCTATATCATGAATAAATACGTACTTTTATTATAAACCACTTTCCACCCGCACAAAAAGGACAAGGTGGATAAGAAACACGATGGTGAAGTGCTCGTCGAAGAGTGCGAGGAACAAAATTACACCCTTGTCATCAAACTCTATAGGCTGAAAGGCAACAATATAGATTAGCTGATGCAAGTTGCTTTCCGATTCGGTAACACAAAAGTTTGACCTCTGTGTTAGATTCTAAAAAAATCAACTGCTATCTGGTGATTTGAGAGTAATTAGTGTCCCTGCTATACTTTATTTATGTCTATAAATGATAGTAACGTCAGAGACGCTCTTCCTTCTGATGCCGAATCAATTAATGAAATACTGGAAAAATCTTGGCTGGCTACATATGTTCCTTTAGGCGTACCGGAAAAAGCCATACTGGATACTTTTTTTGGTAAAGAGGGTCGCAAAGAAAAATTGATAAATTATCTTACTACTATTAATCACGGTACAGATATTGGCTTAGTAATTGAGGTAAATAGTAAAGTAGTCGGTCTATGTTTTGGTTCTAAGAAAGAGGGGTATTATCTTTTGACACAGATATATATTCACCCTGATCATATTGGTAATAATCTTGGCTCGAAATTAATTAATTGTTTTATTGAAAAAACGAAGTCATTGCCCATAAAAGTTTCGGTGTACGAGAAGAATACATATGCGATTAATTTTTATAAAAAGATTGGATTTGAAGTCATTGATGAAAAAAATATATTTAAACTTAGTGAAGATATTGAGCTCAAAGAAACAGTATTGATAAGGAATGGAGTTGGACACTACTAAGATATCTGGTAGTATTTCATGGAAGCACGTTGCTTCGTTTCGTTCCTTTTACTCACTATGTATACGGAGTAGTACCATGAAAGAGTATCGTGGCGTTATTGTCCGATCGGACTTCCGACTCACCAGTCAGAATCCCGGTCAAGGACACTCTGTGACTGAGCCTGTCGTTGCACAGGGGAAGTTCTCGATGAAGGCACCGAAAATTCGAAGTTCGGCTATCGAGAAACGTATCGCCCAACACATGAACATCAGTATCGAGGAGGCTTGTCAGCTTTTCCTCGACCTGCAGATGTTCCTCTGGATGGCGGCTCAGTCTGAGCAGCCCTGTGTCCCGGCCCCGCTCATCGATGACGCGTGGCACGAGTTCCTCGTCTACACGCGTGAGTACGAAGCTTTTTGTGCCGAGTACTGCGGCGGCTTCATGCATCATCAACCCCATCTCGGCGAAGATGTCGAGGAAGTTAATGTGGATATTCTGTCTCCGACCATCGACTTGATGCATCAGGTGTTCGGCGGCAAGCCTAATACTAACTGGGACTATGTCCCGAGTAAGGAGGCAGTACCTTTCGCCGCCTGACCAAAAGGCTTCGATTCGACCCTCCCACACCTCGTCCTAATCGGCGGGGTTTTTTAAATGCTGCTTGATCTTTTCAAGATACACTTCTTCAGAAATATCATGCCCTATCCCTTCAATAAGTTCAAAGCTTGCAACGGGGTTATCTTTGGCTATTTTGCGAGCTTTTTTAATCGCCATCGACCAATCCTGATCGCCAAAAAATAGCGTTGTGGGTATAGTAATGCGAGGAACGGTATACTTTTGAAAATCAGCCATCCTTTTTTTGCCGAAAAATTTCTTTGCATCTTCCGGGATATGTTTCAAATCTTCCTTAAAATATGGGGAAAGCGAGCAAAGAAATACTTTTTCAAAATTAAATTCCTTAGAACCAAGCAGAGCAATGTACGCACCGAAGGAAAACCCGAGTAATATCGAGTTTGTATCACCGTGTTTTTTCACGACTTCTCTCAATTGCTCCAACCAGTGAGACATAGTGCGTCTATCCCAAACGATTGAAACAGGTATAACTGTGCACCCTTGCTTCCTAGCGAATTGAGCGATCTTTTTATACGGAAGGTCTGTTGGAAACTCACCAAATCCGGGGACTATGTAAAGTTGTTTCCTTTTCATTCAGAAAAATATAACACGAAAACATAGTAAATACACTTATTTCTCATATGGCCGGCGCCTCCATCGGCCTACTGCCTGTGACGGTTTTTATAGCTAATTAAAGAACAACGTATATACTACCCGTATGGAAATACGAGAATACGATCCTACGAAGGATAAACAGAAAGTTGAAACTATCTTCTCGCAGTATTGGACAGACAGGGAATTTTTGGAAGAACTTTCAAGGGAACTAGATCGATCTTCAGACCTGACCATAGACCCGAACACGAATGCTCGTACGTTTTTTGTTGCGGATGACAGTGGGGAAGTAGTCGGGGTAACCGGTTTTCGAAAAGCACCAGAACATCTCAGCAGTCATGCTGACACAAAAAACCCGGCTGAATTGTATATTATTGCTTCTCAAGTAAAAGAAAAAGGGATCGGAAGTGCGCTCGGAGAAAAAGTAATTAAGGAAGCAAAAAAGCAAGGTTTTACAGAACTGTTATGCTATAGCCCCGAAACTCACGACAGCTCCTGGCCATTTTACGAAAAACTGGGCTTTATCAAAGGTGGTATTGTAAAAGACCCGGACGATGGATACCCTGGGATGCTATGGAAGAAAGTGTTTTAGATAATTACAAAGATAAAACACAGAAAGGGGTAATGTAGCTCTTATAACACCACGTATTTCACCTATTGACAAACACACTCCGTACGATATACTTACAGCCAGCCAAACACGCATATTCACCCTGAACATAAGGAGGTTCATATGAACCAGCGTACCGCTCTTTTTACAGCACTTGTTGTGGCCTTGTCGGCCACGGTTGCCTCGGCGGCAACGACCATGGACGTCTACGTTTCGTTGGGACCGCACTCGACATCTGACTCGTTCGACCAGTTCGGAGAAAATGCTGTTACCGGCCTTCAAAACGGCGGTACTGCCACCGGCACACCGGGAACTCCGGAGTACTGGAACCCTGTCACCGAAGTGACCACTCGACAGCAGGTTCGGAGCGGTGACTTCAACAGCTGGAAGGCTGAAGCAAGCCCTGACGCGCCGTTCGACAACGAGTACGGCACCTTGCCGCGTTGGAGTGTCGCTATCGAGAGCGATGTCGACTTCCGGATGTGGGACCTCGAATGGGGGTTCAGCTCGTCCGACTTCAACGGCAACTACGACAGTCTGTCAGGAAGCTTAGATGGAGACAACTTCACATCCTGGCTCGTTGGCATCAACGCAGACGGCGACGTCTTCGATGACGGCGAGTCCGGTGATGAGTTCATCCGCAAGCTCTACTACGCCGGTGTCGGTATTGGTACTTCGCCCGACTCCTCTTGGACCGGGACAAACCAGGAGCTACTCAACCAGACGGTTGAAGCCCTCAACGCCGACCTCGGCGAGAACAGCACGATCACTGGGGAGTATGTACAAACACTTGACGGTGGATTTCCGCTCGCAAACACCGCAACGATTAGTGTAAGTGCAGCCCCGCCGGTTCCTGAGCCAGCAACCCTGACATTGATTGGTCTTGGTTCTGCTGTGCTATTGTCACGTCGACGGTAACGGATGAGGCGAGCATCAAAGCATAAACCCCTTGTATCAATACGATACAAGGGGTTTTCTGCGCCCACTCAACAAACTAGTTATCAGCAATACACTTATAATTAGGGAGAGGGTTCGAATTAAAATAAAGATTTGGTAGATAACCTATTGTAGAAGGGTTTTGTTCAATAAGCAGTACATAGCTGTTAATTTCTCTACCTCCACAAGTATAACTATTTCCTGGATAACGTCCGTACCATAATCTCTCAATATCATCACTAGGATAAGGAATTTCGCTAATAAAGCCGTCGGTTACCAAGGGAGAGAGTGCGTTAGTAAAACTTGATTCACCGCTGTTCCAAGTAGAACTGCCCGGTATATCACCATTTCTAGAACGATATAACTCAATCGCGTTTTGCACCGACTTAAGATTTGAGACGATCTCTGTGTTCTTCGCACTTTGTCTCGCCTCCGCCAGACTAGCAAGCACCACACTCGACAGCAACCCGATGATCGCCACGATCACCATCAGCTCAATGAGCGTGAAGCCTTTTTCATCTTTCTTGTCTTTTTTCCTATTTCTTCTCCACCCCTGTTTCATTACTTCAAATTATAGCACAGCACAACGTTGATGCAGTAAAACCTGTTCACACAAATTGACGTTTTGCTCACTCGTTGATCTCATCCAAACCACCCACACCTCGTCCTAATCGGCGGGGTTTCTTTTTTAACTCAATCAATTAAAATAAAAATATGATACCTGAATTTAAATCTGATCAATACAGAAAAAAGAGAGGGGGGTACTCTCGCCTTTTCAAAATTCACTGCAAACGGTGTGATACTGAGATTTTGACATATCAAAAAGATGGCCCGGGTGTTCTTGAGAGATTGTATTTAGACAGAATTATCTCACCAAAACAATTAACTGAATTATCTAAAATAGCAATATCAAAAATATCAAATCTTATATGTCCACATTGCAAATCATGGCTTGCTGTACCGTATATCTACAAAAAAGAAAAACGAAAGGCGTATAAACTTTTTGTAGGTGCAATAAGTAAGAAAATGACCAGAATCAAAAAAGTGTCCACTGTGCCCAAACAAACTCTCTCCACCAACGAAAACCGTTAGGTCTTTCAAGCAGTGTAATGGTAAGGTTTAGCCTTACTATTACACTGCTTAAGCGAACAGCCTGAGCAATTTTTATTCCCCATGCGGTCTCATGTCCAGCAATTTTTCCCGATTTTCACGAATCGATAATTCGACTAGGGTCGAGAATAAGCTTATTGATTATGAAGTTCGACTTCATACTTTTGAAAATGTGGTGTAATTTCTATTGTTGCGTTTCAAGGATCGATCAAAGAGCGAGTTTTGTCCAAGGCTAACTTTTTTAATATATACTATATATATGATTGATATAATCTCCCTTCTAAAAACGGATCAGGAAAATATTAAACGTTTTAAGAAAGGGCTACTATCTAGTGAAGAATTTAACAGAAAACAAGAAGAAACATCTCTTGCATTTTTTGAATATTTTCAAATGAATGGATTCCCTTGCAAGAAAAATAATAGAAATGAAATATACAAAGCCGGTGTTACACTTTCTCTCCATCAACCTCTAGAAAGGCAGAAAATAATTCTTGAAAACGTTAAAGATGGATGCATGGAAAAAAGCGATCAAGCGTTTCTGGTTGATAAGATCAGGGTTCAGGAGGGAGAAGAACAAGAGTACGGAACACAGTACAAAGTACAAAAAGGCACAATTATATTTCTTCCTATTAAAGATAAGGAAAGAGTTGATGAGAAAAGGGAAGAGGTGGGCCTAGAATCTCTCGCTGAGTATAAAGAGACGGCGGAGGCAAATCTAAGGAGACTTGGCTAATGGGTTGTCTCAAATAATTTATAGTGCCGTCGACGCGCCACGTCGACAACGTGATCAAGATAGGAAGATCGAGCAAAGAAAAGTATTAATACTTCAAAAACTACTCCGCAATTCTTTACTCCAGAGGGATTCAGTATTAGCATACCTTTATGCTTACTGAGAAATGCGCACACTTTTTGTCCTGTCCCGTCGACGACGTACCTATGGAATACGAAGGTACGGCTGTTCGTTGTGTGAATGGTCACTCGTTTGATATTTCTCGCGAAGGGTATGTCAATCTTATGCCCCGCCGAAAAAAGCTACACGAAACGATCGGCGACAACAAAGAAATGCTTGCTGCGCGAGAACATTTTTTGGAAGCGGGTCACTATGACACGTTAGTACGTGAGATAAATCGTCTTATAAAAAACAACCTTACCAAACCACGACGAGATACGTGCGCGTTGGAGGTTGGGTCAGGAACGGGTTACTACCTTAGAAAAGTAATGCAGAAGTTGTCTCAACCCGATATTTGTTATTTCGGATCAGATATATCTAAAGAAGCCACACAATTTTCAGCAAAACAAAATCCCGACGCCACATTTCTTGTCGCTGACACGCACGAAAAAATACCGATCAAGAGCAACTCGGTCCAACTTCTCCTTGATATATTTTCCCCGCGAAATAAAGCTGAGTTCCAGCGCCTGCTTGCAGATAACGGTTTCTTGCTTATTGTAATCCCCGGTGAAACCCACCTGAAGGAAATTATTCCTGAACTCGGACTCATTGGATACGAAGAAGAGAAAAGTGCTCAAATAAAGAACGATTATCAGAATGTACTCACTCTTCTTAAAAATACCGCGCTTGAATATCCTATTACTCTGACAGCAGAGTCTCTCCGGGACCTCGTCAAAATGGGACCGAACCACTGGCGCTTTTCTGCTGACATGAATAAAAAAATCCAACAGATCGCTCCTGTTGAAGTCACGGCTTCGTTTGAAATTTTTCTCTACAGGAATAATTTATAAAGTTCGATCCTATAACTATATCTGGGTTTCATATTTTGAAAAATATAAGTGCTACGTAACAATTACGTAATTGTTACGTAGCACTTATTTTATTTTAACCCCTCTTAAATCCCCGAAGGGGTAAGCGGAACAATCCGATTTTCCTCCACAGGGGACCTCCTCCTCACGCCCTGGACCCTTCTTCCCAACCGGCAAGTTCTAGAATTTTATACACAAAATCTGTTTTGCCACCTATATACTCATCACTTCCCGATGGATCTTGTTCTAACAGATTTTGCTTTAGAGTGTCATACTCATTTCTCAAGTCGAGATGGTTTCTTAGATAGTCTCTAAACAATATCTGTCTTGGCCAAAAGCCACCCTGGTTTTTATAAGCAATAGACAAGTGAAAATTATCCTCTCTGTATTTTCTGAAGAAATGTCTTTCAGTACTTACTCCATCTGTGTCATGAACATAACCGATTTTCTTCAGGTCATTAACAAATGACTCGGCATCATCAATATGATCAATCAAAACCGCAATATCGATAATTGGTTTTGAAGACATGCCCGGAATCGAAGTGCTTCCAATATGCTCAATTTCAAGAGCTTTGTCGCAAAAAATAGCTTGGAGTTTTTGTTTCTCTGATTCAAACTTTTTAGGCCACTCTTCCTGATATGACACTATTTTTGTATGCGAGGGGTTATGCATATTCATCTTTATTGAATAAGATCTTTCCAGTAATCTGCTAAATCAGCATTAACATCAAGTGATCCGCCTTTTGTTTGAGTGACAACATCTTCTTTTGTCCAGAGTGGGAAATCCGGGGTTAACGTAAGCGCCACCAAATTACTATATAACTCAAATCTTTTACTAAGATCGCTCGCATTCAAATACTCAAAGAATGTTTTATAAAAATCTGTATCATTATCTTTCAGATATGAAGTAGCGTATTTTTCACCTCGCCACGGGATATCTCTGAATTCAAAATAACCGTTTATGAGCTCAGTGACACTGTATAGCAGTCGAATCTCAAGCGCTTCGGAATAAAGAGGGTTGCCTGATTCAAAATATCGCTTATTGGCAATAAAGTTGTAGTTTATTTTTTGCCACCATTCTTTTTTCTCTTCCTGTGGAATAGCAATTACGTTCTGGTTGCTTTTAAGATCGGATTTTAGTTTTGTAGTTAGCCCACTTTTATCAAAAAGAATAGAAGCCTTTTCAAGCCAGGCGATGAAGATGGCATCCATATCATTCGCAGATACTTTCTCTGACTTTTCTATTCTTTCTAAGTCAGATTGGTCAAAAAAGAAAATATCTGCAAAAGTATCATCGATCCATGTGTATATGGATTTTATATTTTTGTCATTTTCTTTAAAAATAATAACAAGGTCAATGTCACTGTAATTACTTTTCTGACCAATACCGTATGAGCCGGTTAAAAAACCGGCATCAATATTTTCGTTATTTTCAAGATTTTTTATAATTGTTTCTAGTCGGTTCATCGAGCTAACAAAGTATGTTTATATACATTTCCTCATAGTGATCGCCCTTTCCTCGTCCTGTTCTTTTGTAATCGTTTCGCTTCATTCCAGGCAAGATCGAACAGCTCTTTCATCACATCTGCAATTTTCTGACTCTTCACATTAATTACTAATCCGCCGCTCTGGTCTGATATATACCGAATTGTATCATCATAGATAGCAACATCAGCAGGAAAAGAAAAATCATTATTACTCAGAAAAACATCCTCGTCCATATCAAACAATAAACCACGGTTAGCTATATCACGAAAAAACTCGTTGTCGGGATGAATCGACCTCGTTTTGATGCCCATCTGCGCTCGCTGCTTTACCGAGTCATCAAATTCCTCCCCTAAAATGTGATGCATTCGCTCACCAGATGAAATGAGGCGTATTATCTTTTCTCTACATTTACGTGTGCCGCGAATCGCTGTTCGTACTCCTTCTTTACCCTGATACATTTCTATTGTAGGGGAATGATCTTCTTCAGTGTTCATTCCTTTGAGCGCGGGAAGTATACTTTCTACTTCTTCCAGGTTCCGCTGATGTTGCAGTGCGACATCGTGTGCGCGTTGAAAGATTACATCGGGCGAAACGGCTTTGAAGTGCCTCCTTCCTTGCGCACCTGTTTCCTTTACAAAACCCTTTACCTCCAGTGAGCGAAGCACAACATACGCAGAGCTTCGGTTAACACCAGCTT
This sequence comes from Candidatus Paceibacterota bacterium, assembly GCA_040905715.1. NCBI lineage: Bacteria > Bacillati > Minisyncoccota > Minisyncoccota bacterium. The sequence continues at coordinate 182,765 of JBBDRA010000002.1, forward strand.
TACTTGCACATGCGCTCGCCGGCGATGAGCCTAACGAAAGAAGTACGATATATATCCGTGCTTCTTTGGCGCTAAAGCCGACGAGTTGCAGTTTACTTACGAGTGTTTCTGTTGTCATACACAAACAGATAGGATAAATTACCTTGGTTAATAAAATGTTGTTGTTATCTTACAACAACAAATAAGTAAGAGCAACAGCTTTTTAGCGACTTAAATCAGCTAAGGCCCCGTGGCTGTGTTTGACTGTTTTTTAAAATTACTATGTTATTGTTGTTATAGATCGACAACATTTTTTACTGTTCTATAGTATAAGAGGCTATACCATAACCACTTTTGGCATGCTTTTAACTACGGTTCAAGTAGGAGATGCTGTAACCGCCATAGTAAATGGCAAAAGGAAACAGTATCAAATCGTCACATCAGGTAAGGGAGATATAGCGAACAAAAAAATATCTATTGATGCCCCGCTGGCTAAGGTATTTTTGTCTCTCTCAGAAGGAGGCTGGTCTACCCCCACCATACGTGGACGTGTAGTGGAAGTTAAGATTGAGAAAATCTTGAAGAGTGGTAGGTAACAATGTGTGATGCGCGTGAGTTCTTTAACAGACTTGCATAATACTTTCTACGGAGGTTGCAATTAATTGACGTAACCTTCGTGCAGCGATATAGTGCTAAACTTACTGGAATGGTTCCAGCAAGTTAATTTCAGTTCCTTTCGAGAAAGGAGTACTTTGTTATGAGTACGACTGTCCCTGCTGTTTTCCCAAAAACGGGTGTCGACGCAATCGACTCCCTTGACCTTGATCCGATCAAGGTCAAGCTGATGGACTCTGAAGAGGGTCAAGGCTGGTCTCGCGAGAAGGCAGACCAGATGGAACAGGCCTACAAGGCGTTCTTGTACCTCAACCTCAAGTACCCAGATCAGCCGATCGTCCCGACCGGCGAGATCGACGCTTTCTGGCATCAGCACATCCTCGACACCCGCAAGTACGCGGAAGACTGCCAGCAGGTCTTCGGACATATGCTGCACCACTTTCCATACTTCGGTATGCGAGGAGAGCAGGATGCACAGAATCTTCAGAACGCATTCGAGGAGACCAAGCACCTCTTCGAGGAAGTGTTCGGTATCAGCCTCGAGAACGCAGTGAACTGCAGCATCAGTCCCGGAAGCTGCGACGCTCCGCAGTGTTATCCGAGCAAGAATCTGGTATGCCAAGGCGGTAACACGCTGGCCGAAGCACGCCCCACTCTCGTTTAAACGAGAGTGTTCGAAAACACGATACCCTCACATAAACGTGAGGGTATTTTTATTTACCATGAGGTGTCATGTCCGGGACACTCTCTTTTTCTTTAACAAATCTATTACACCACGTCACCAACTGAGAGACCATCTCGCCCCGTTGTTCGGTAATAGCATGATCTGCACCCTCAAATAACATAAGTCGATGTGGTTTTCGATGCTCGAGTAACTTTGTCGAAAGATCTATTGAGTCAAGTGGATTAACTCGCCGGTCTGAAGCCCCGTGCATCAATAGTACCGGCACATCATCCGGAAATTTATCAGGCCAGCAAACAGCTGATCGCTTGCGATAGTTTTCATTAGTTGCGTTGAACATCTGCTCGAACCGCTTTTCCATTTCAGATCGCTCTTCAGCGGCCCGCTTCACGTTTGACCTCCCTCCAACCGTCACGGCTGCTTTTATCCAATTAACTTTTGCGAGTGCTAGGTACGTCATGAGGCCGCCGCGACTAATTCCGTACATTCCTACCCGGTTTTCATCCGCGTAATTAAGTTCCTGGGCGATAGTGTAGAGTTTCAGTACATCGTTGAGATCATCGCCTCCCATCTGGTCACTCCCTCCGCTACCGTCTTGGCCGGAATATTGTGACAGGAACAGAATATACCCCTCCTTCACCAACTCAACTATTGTTGGTTCGATAAATATTTGACCAATTTTTACAACACCCACTTCCATTGTCCCTCCTCTGTTCCAGATAATAACAGGATGATCTTCTTTCAACTCTGCAGGCTGGATAATAAAGCCGGTGACTTTTCTATCATCGACTCGATACTGTATTCGAAATACGTTAATACAGTCTTTATTCTTCCGAATTCGAGACAATTGACTTTCATTCAATAGGGAAGCATGGAATTGTTCCTGCGCTTCATCCCACTTAATTGGTTCGACTGACTCGATTATAGAAATATCTTTAATTGTTTCAGTCTTAGACATAGTAAACTATCATTACTATTGTATCATTTTGAAACGATTTACCATCAGCTCAATGAGCGTGAAGCCTTTTTCAGCTTTCTTGTCTTTTTTCCTATTTCTTCTCCGCCCCTGTTTTGTTGCTTCAAATTATAGCACAGCATTTAAGAGTCAAACCGTTTTTTCTGTTCATAGGTAACGGGAGTAGCGCTTTCGAGCACATACACATTATCATAATAAGAAGAATCCTGTGGTTGATCACTTTTTGTAATTTTTTGTCTGCCAAAATTAAATATGACCCCCTCTTTGTAATGCAATCTGATTGTTTCTGTGTCATTAACCGGAAGATACGTTGCAAGGGGTTTAAACGCACCATCCTCGCCTTCTAGTGTAAAGGATTGTTTTCGTGCATGAAGAGAACCTGTAACTATTATTACCAAGCTAGCGTCTTTACTGTCGCGCATAATTGCTTCTGCCATTTCTTTGTCTCTTTGATTCCAACTTTGTGCTTCCGAATCAAAACAGATAATTTTAATCTGACTACCATTTTTTATGTTTTGATCTCGTACTTCTGCGAGAAAATCGAGATGCTGATCAGAAAAAGCTCCACTTTCTACTGAATACAATTTTTTTACTATATTTTTAACTTCTCCATTAAAATCAAGTTCTCCTAGAATGTATTCATTTAACACCTTACTTTCAGACGAAGATAGCAACCATTCAAAAGCAAATACTGTCTTTTCGCCTGTTCTTTTTTGCCCACAAAAATGTAGCAGATCACGCAAGACATGCACGTTTTCACAAGCTCCATGTATCTCTCCCAACACAAAAAAACGAGTTTCGACTGAGGGTGTGAGATTATTCATAATGATTATGATAAAACAAACCCCTGTTTAATGACAGGGGTTTGGTGTTAGTATTTTCCACGCATCAAAAGATCACGGAAGATCATATCAGTCTTGACTTCTTTAGGTGCTGTTCATCAGATGAAACCATGTCCCTCACCAAAAACATCGGATATGGGGATCGGAGCGGGAACCAGTGTTTGCTGTGGAAACTGTGAGAAGGACTTTCTGGATGCAAATTCCCCAGAATCAAATTTCTTTGCATCGCCTCATTTGCAAGTTTCCGATGAATACTCTTAACCCATCTTTCTGACTTCTTTTCTACAAGATAAACAATCATAGCCCCGTAATCTTTATGCGATCTTTTCCATGTTTCGTAGTGAGATATAGCTGCCCGAAGTGTAGACATACATTCCTTTTTACTAACACCCGGAAGAATGTAGGTAAAATGCAAAGTATCTGCTTGTATCGCCCTTCGCGCAAATGGACACACGTCCCCATCTCGAAACGGATGATCAGCGCAAAGAAACTGAGTTACATATGAGATAATTTCTTTATAAGCAACTTGGGCGCGTACATCAATATCCTTAGGAACTCCTGTTTTCAATGTCCAGTAACCTTCCATTGTAATACTCCTTATTTCATTGTTTATGAACTTGAAAAAGTATACCATGAAATATATTTTCATCAAGTATTGACCTATAATATAGGATGCTATATATTATTTAGTAGGTTTGTTTGGTTTACGGTTCTTCAATCTTTTCATAAGGAATGTTACTAATGATCTATGGTAACCCCAATTCTACTGTGTTTTCCAAGCCCCCAAGGCTGTGGCACAGGATCAGAAGCTTCTTCAGCCGAAAGGCTGGGTATTCGCGTGGCTACTTTGCCTAAGTCAACAAGGCAACAGTAAGCTTCATCCACCAACCCGAATCAAACGATTCGGGTTTTTCTTTTCCGGAAAATCGTTACAAAGCACCACAGGGTTAAGAAAGAGGTACAGAACCAAAATGGTATACTTCACAAATACCGTGGTTTTAAAACAACAATTGCAATGTTAAACTACATAACTTAGTATAAAGAAGTTTATTGAAGATAAATCTCACCATGAAACACTCTGAAAAACACGGTCACTATCACCCCCTTACTCGGATCATACGACATTCGGTAAACATTTTTTCAGAAATGGGTTTTGAAGTTGATTATGGTCCTGAAATTGAAACTGAGGAAAACAATTTCGATAACCTCAACATGCCCCCCGATCACCCGGCACGGGATATGCAGGATACGTTCTGGATCAAGAACGATCCCTCTCGCCTATTAAGAACACAGACAAGCGCTCATCAAGTCCCATACATGCAGAGCCACACCCCTCCATTTCGAATGGTTTCCTACGGGAAGGTTTTTAGAAATGAAGCTACCGACAAAACACATAACGCGCAATTCCACCAACTAGAAGGCGTCGCGGTAGACACAAAAGGAGAGGTCACACTTGCTCACTTAAAAGGATCCTTATTTAAATATATTGAAGAGATGTTTGGCAATGTTGAAAAACGACTTAGGCCAGGATACTTTCCTTTTGTAGAACCAGGAGTAGAAGTTGACATTTATTCTAAAAATAAATGGCTTGAAGTATTAGGTGGTGGGATGGTACACCCAACTGTCCTAGAAAACGCAAACCTTGATCCTCAAAAATATTCTGGATTTGCATTCGGTATTGGTATAGACCGTATCGCTATGATCAAATACGGAATTGAAGATATTCGACACCTTTATTCTGGAGACCTTCGTTTCATCAACCAATTCTAGTCAGCACCTTCTCAAAACAAGCATGAGTATGAAGTTCGACTTCATACTTTTAAAAATGTGGTGTAATTTTTGTGGAGAAAGGGGTCAGGGAGAAACAGGGAGAAAGGGGTCAGGAGCTTTTTCTCGGTCTCCCCTTCTCTCTTAAGGTCGCCTGCAAACGAAATCGGTCGACCATCCTGTCTCGCCACGGGTTCGAGCCGTACGGCATACATTTTTTAGTACAACGTCTCACTGCTTGTAATTCGGATTCTGATAGCGGTTCGTTGACAAAACTGAGATAGTCAGCCGGCAATTGTACTTCTGGTTCTGTAATAACCTTCTTTTGTTTTGGAGTGCCAAAAAGCCGACGGTACAAGCTTGAGTACCGCCACCGTTCAGATTTCTTCACCAAACCGGCTCGAAGAGGGTTTCGTTCAATGTAACGGATAACGGTAAGGAGGTGAGGATCGTTTTGCACAAGAAATGATTTGAAGCGGCCTTGGAAAATGTGCCCGGATCCTGTGGTGTGCTTGATAGCATGCCATCGTGAGGTAAAGGTCATCGTGAACCAGTACATAAACATTGAAAGATCGCCATCGTTTTTTGGTTGAAGCAGTAAATGAAAATGATTCGGCATACAACAGTATGCGATAACTCTCATATCAAACTTTTTGACCGCTTCTGTTAGCACCGCCTCGAAAAGGCTGTAATCCTTTTTTGATTCAAAGAGGGTTAAACGAGCACTGGCTCGATTGATTACGTGATAGTAATAGTCTTTGACATCAACGCGCGGTGATCGGGGCATGAGGATATTTTAGCATAAAAGGCTCCTGACCCCTTTAATTTGAAAAGAATATTTGACAATGTTAATGAAATAAAAAAATCCTTGCCTTCCGGAAAGTCTTTTACATTAGTCGGTGGATCATTCGATCTTTTTCATGTCGGGCATATCCACGTTCTTGAGTATGCCAGTACTCTTGAAGATATATTGGTTGTTGCGGTACTTTCTGATGATTTTGTACGAAATATATAAAGAACCACATCGTCCTATAATAAATCAAGCCCAAAGAGCTTCAATACTTGCGAGTTTAAGATACGTTGATTTTGTTTACATATCAGACACGGAACCAAATAGTTCTGAAAACCTTGAGTATGAAGTTCGACTTCATACTTTTGAAAATGTGGTGTAATTTCTAGTGTTGCGTTTCAAGGGGGGATTCAAGAGAAGTGTTTGCACATTATCAAAATGTATTGCGAAGCTGTATTTGTGTGGTACTGTAAATTTGGAAAGAGGTGAGAATGTTTCTTGACCTTTGAAAATGTACCACGAAGGGAGGTTCTTCGATGAACCGATCACTGATCGCCACTGGGCTGTTGACGGTTTTTTCTTTGGGCACGGTGACATTCGCGCAGGAGACTAACAATAGATATGTAACGGTCCCGATCGAGGACGATAGACCTCGGCGGTTTCTTGAGGAAAATCCGCTGTGCGATGATTCTGATCGATATACGATCGGCCCTATACATACCCCTACCACCTTGCAACTCTCGGGAGAGAACGTACCGATCCGCACCGTGATTGATTTCGATCGATTAGGGGTAAACGATCCACCGGAAACAGAGTATTCGATACGGATGAGTTTAAAGGTACCCGCAATTGATTGCTGCGGTGTGATCGCATGTGAGTATAGAGAAGGCTTCAGAACGGTTCACCGTTTCCTTCTCGTGCCGCGGAGGATTGCAACGGCTGACAATCTCGCAAAGCTGGGGTCTGATGTTGAGCCGGA